>NZ_JBIUHC010000124.1:0-30014 GCF_044627735.1 Cupriavidus sp. CuC1
CAGAGAAGGCCTAGGCTGGGTAAGGATCCTAGGCCGGTCTCCGCCGATTTTCAACACTTTTTGTTAACGGCTCGCCCATGTGGCGCAGTTTTTCCTTGCTGACAACGCCGGATCTGCGTTGTCGTGCTCCCCTCTCCCCTTGAGGGGAGAGGGAGAAGCAGCCGTCGTCATGGCGCGCGGCTTTGGCCCGTTCAGCGGCTTCGGCTAGTGCTTCCGGTTTGTCAGCAGTCTGAACTGCGCCCATATGGCGCAGTTTTTTTGCGGCGATCAGCCAGCGGGTGTTGCCGAGAGAACGGCCTCCACGCGCTGGCGCAGCACCGGCAGCAAGTCCCGCGCAAACCAATCGTTGTGCTTGAACCAGCCCTGGTTGCGCGGCGACGGATGCGGCAGCGGGATAAAGCGCGGCCCATGCGCGGCAAATCCCGCCACCGTGGGCGTCACGCCGCCGCGCGCAGCCGCCCCCAGGAAACGCCGCTGCGCATACTGCCCGACCAGCAACGTCAGCTCGATCTCCGGCAGGCACGCCAGCAGCGCATCCATCCACAACGGCGCGCACTCCTTGCGCGGCGGCAGGTCGCCGCTGGCGCCACGGCCCGGATAGCACAGGCCCATCGGGATGATGGCGATGCGCGCGGCATCGTAGAACACCGTCTTATCAATACCCATCCATTCACGCAGCCGCTCACCGCTGGGATCATCCCAGGGAATGCCGCTGGCATGCACGCGCGTGCCCGGCGCCTGGCCGACAATCAGGATGCGGGCCGCGGCGGCGGCTTGTACGACCGGGCGGGGGCCAAGGGGGAGGTGCGCTTCGCAGAGGCGGCAGGCGCGGACCTCGGTCAGCAGGGTGTCGAGGTCGGTGCGGCTATCATTGCTCACGACGGAAGTGCTTACAGGAAGGGCGTGCTTCATGCCGGGATGCCGAGCAGAGCCAGAGCGCGCAGCGCCGACGCTGAGGCGCTGGATGGCCGCTGATCAAGCGGATGCGCAATAGCATTATCGAGATCGGCATCCGCAACAGGGCGAATGCGGACCGGCATCGACGCCCGCATCAGCCGGCAGATTTGATTAGCTTGCGTTTGCCGGCGAAGTAATCGGCATCGATGGCAACAGCCGGGCCGGAAGCAATGCCGTCAGCGAGGAGAGAAATGTTCATCGACATCGTGCCCATGGCGCCTAGTCTAGGCACTTTGGCAAAGTCTGCCAAGCCAGGGCGACGAGGATATGTTGAGTCGGAAAGATGATCCCCAATTGTGATGCTTTAGACTCTATTCCGGGTATGCCAGCGCGTGCATGTGCAAGCGGGCCGCAATAAAGCGCGGCCCGCTTGCCTACCTCTTCCGATCAGAAGCGGTGACGCACACCGACCCCAAAGCTGTCGCCGTGCGACTGGTCGCTCAGCTTGTCATAGAAGTACGCGGCATACACGTCGGTGCGCTTGGACAGGTTGTAGTCGTAGGCGAGGCCGGCCGTGTTGCGCTTGAAGTTCGCGACACTGTTCTTGGTCTTGTCGTAAGCATAGGAGACCAGCACGTTGCCATTGCCCACGGGGATCGAGGCGCCAACCTGGCCATTGGTGTGCTTGATGTCGCCCGTGGCGTTGTTGACGTCGCTCTTGATGTACTGGCCCTGCGCGAACAGCTTGACCACCTTGAAGTCGTAGCTCACGCCGACCTGCACGGCGTTTTGCTTGTCGAAGCCGGCCAGCGCCGTGGGCGAGGTCACGTCTCCCGGGGTGCTGTTGAACTTGACCTGCTGGAAGGCTACGGTTGCGCCGAAGTTGCCGTTGAAGTAGAGCACGTTGCCGCCCCACTTGTTCTTGCCGACGCTGCCTGCCTGCTCGCCGAACGAGTAGATCGCGTTGGCGGTCAGGCCGCTGAAGTTCGGCGTGGAGTACACCAGCGAGTTGCTCCAGCCCGAGTCGCCGATGATGCCCGGGTCATAGACGCGGCCGTTGCTGGCCGAGAAGTACGTGTGGAAGATCGCCGGCGAGAACACATAGGAGTCGACCAGCGGGTTGAACAGGATGGTCGAGATGAAGTAGGGCGTGGTGTTGCGCCCGAGCTTCACCGTGCCCAGCGTGGCGCTCTGCAGGCCGACGTACGCATTGCGGGTGAACAAGGCGTCGCCGTCGAAGCGGCCTTGCTTGCCGGTGTCCGGGCGCAGGAAGCCGTTCAGGTCGAAGATGGCCTTCAGGCCGGTGCCAAGATCCTCGGTGCCCTTGATGCCGAAGTACGAGGTTTGCATGCCGCCGCTGTTGACGCCGTAGGCGCGGTCGGCACCGCCGGCCTTGGTGGCGCCGACGTAGGCGTCAACCATCCCGTAAAGCGTGACGCTGGATTGCGCCATTGCGTTGCCGCAGATCAAGGCTGCGGCCATGACTGCCAGTTTCACGGCCGGCTTGAATTTGTGTTGCATAAAGACCTCCATGGTTGACCCCGTTTTCTATCGTTGCTGGCTCTGTCGCATTCATGGGGCACGACAACGCCCCTCCGGGGGCAAGCCCCGGTTATTCAAAACCGTGTGCTCTTGAAATGGCTGGCGCAGGACTGCGCCGGTACGCTAGCGCCGCTCAGGCTTGCTGCCAGCTCACATGCGCGGCCACCACCTGCCAGCCTTCGGGCAGCCGCACCCAGCTCTGGCTCTGGCGGCCCAGGCGCGGATCGCCGGCGCGCCGAAAGGCGATGTTGGCTACGGCGAAATCGTTGCCAAAGGTGGTGACGCTGCGCTCGGTGATCTCGCGGGCAAGCCCCTTGGCCGGGCGCGCCGCGCGGAACGCGCGGATTGCCTCGATGCCGTAGAGGTTTTCGCCGGCGCCGTAGCGCAGCGTGTGCGGGCTTGCCCAGAACAGCCGGTCGAGCTCGGCGACGTCGTTGCCGACCAGCGCCCGTTCATAGGCATCGAAGGCGGCTTCCACCTCGGCGAGGATGGCGGGATCGTTGATTCTCATCTTGCTTTCGTGGGTATCCGGACCAGCCCGGTGATGTCGCTCGGCGTGACTGCGATGGATGCAGTTTGCGGCAATTCGATTGCATACAACCAGCACTTATTTCTTCTCATGGCGCACGCAAATTGTGTGCACTCGCTGGTGCGCGCCGCGCGTCGCCATGCAAGCCCAGGCGCGCATCAGGCGGCCTGCGCCAGCGGCTGGTGCAGGCCGGTCAACGCGGCCTTCAGATGCTCGGCAAACGCTGCCGCCGCGGGCGGCAGGCTGCGGCCCTTGCGGGAGCCCAGCACCAGCCGGCCGCCGCACAGCTCGGGGTCGGACAGGGGCACGGCAATCAGCGTGCCCTGGCGCGTCTCGCGCAGCGTGCCGGCCTGGAACTGGAAGCAGATCGCCCCGGTCTGGCGCGCAAAGCTCTTCAGCATCTCTACCGTGGTGGCTTCCAGCATGACCCGCAGCGACAACCGGTTGCGCGCGCAGATCGCCTCGATCAGCCGCCGGCTGCCAAAACTCTCCGGCCCGAGGGCGACCGGATAAGGCTGGCAGTCGGATAAACGCAAGGTGCGCCGGCTGGCCAGCGGATGGTCCGGGCGCATCATCGCGCAGAAGGGCTGCGCGGACACCGCCAGTTCGTGAAGGAAAGCCGTGGGCGGCGGGTCGTGCGCCAGCAGCAGGTCGGCCTCGTCCTCCTTGAGCGCGGCGAGCAGGTCGCCGGAGTTGCCCACCGCCACGCGAAACTGCACGCCGCGGTGGGTGGATTGGTAGCGGCCGATGACTTCAGGCAGGAAATCGGTGGCGACGGACTCGACCGTCGCCATGCGCACGGTGCCCCGCACCAGCCCGCGCAACTGCTCCATCTGCGCGGCGGCCGAGTCGAGATCCGCCAGGCTGCGGCGCACGGTGGCGACCAGCACCTCGCCGGCGGCGGTCAGCCGCACGCCGCGCGGCAGGCGCTCGAACAGCGCCGTGCCGATATCCTGCTCCACCTCCAGGATTTTCCGGTTGAGCGCGGTGGACGCGACGTGGAGTTGCTCGGCGGCCTTGCGGATCGACCCGTGGCGGGCCACGGCGTCAAGATAGAGATAGAGGCGAGGCGGGTGGAGCATGGCGGCGTGCGCTCAGGCGCTAGTGAGATCGATCCGCTCTCACTAGCAAGGATCGTGCGCATGCCGACGCTACGCGCTCAGCGCAGTCCCGGCAGCAGGGCCGGCGCCATGGCGGGGCAGCGCGACCTGGCAGTAGAGTTGCCGCAGCGCGCCCAGCGCTGACGCCCGGTCTTGCTCCGTGGCATCCCCCAGCATGAGGCCCGCGGCGTGCGGGGCGACCGACATCACAAAGCGCAGGCGTTCAAGCCGGGCAGCTTCAAACGTTGACAGCCAGGCGCGCGGGCTGGTCTCGCCCCCGGCCAGCGAAGTGGCAATCAGCTCGGCGGCGCTGCAGGCGTCCTCGATGGCCTGCGCCACGCCCTGGCCAAGGGGTGGCGCCATGGCGTGGGCACTGTCGCCAAGGTACATCACCTGCGCATGCGGCTCGGCAAAGCGGATGCCGGGCGCCCGCATGCGGTACCAGCAGATGGCATCCGCATTGGCGCAGAGCGTATCGATCAGCCAGGCCGCCTGCGGCCCCGGCCTGGCGTGCGCGGGCGTGTAGGCCACGCGCAGCGCCTCCATGTTCATGCTCGCATACAATGGATTTTCGCCGGGGGCGGGCAGGCTGCCCGCGATATTGATCTGCCCGTCCGGCAAGCGGAAGGCCAGCAGGCGGTTAGGGCCGTTGCACCATTGTTCGTAATCGTCGATCCGGCCGGCTCCGGCGTCCGGCGCCATCAGACGGAATAGCAAGGCACCAACCTGGTGCGTTGCGGGCTGGCCGGCAAACGCGCTTCGGGTGGGAGAGCCACGGCCATCGGCCGCGATCAGCAGGTCGATATCGTCAAGCCGGCATTGGCGGCCATCCTGTTCCCAGACCACGTAGCTGCGTGCCGGATCCTGCAGGCTGGCGCCGCATTCCAGCAGCTTGCAGCGGTAGCGCACGGTGTCACCGGCGGCCTGGCGCAGCACGCGGTACAGCGTGCTGCGCAAGATGCGCACCCCGCCGTGGTCCGCCACGCGCGTGAGCGGCAGGTCCAGCAGTACCTCGCCGCTGCACAGCGACACGCGCCAGTGATCCCACGGCAGGCCGGCCTCGCCGATGGCGCTGGCCAGCAGGGGATCGCGCATGTGCAAGGCCTTGATGGCGTTGGGGCCGATCACCAGTCCGGCGCTCGCACGGTCATCCGGTGCAACCTGCTCCAGGCAGGTCACCTCCAGCCCGGCTTGCATGGCCAGCGCGCGGGCCATGATGCTGCCGGCCACGCCGGCGCCGACGATGACAATGCGTTTGGTGGGGATCCTGGGCGTCATGGGCGCCAGTTTGCGCAAAAGGACTGCACGCAACCAGCACCGATTTGGTCTCATGGCGAGCGCGCAATGTGTGCGCTCGGCGGGCGGGGCCGGAAGCCGCCCCGCCTGGCCCCCGGAGCCTTAAGGCACGACCGACAGGAACAAGTACGCCGCCAGGATGACCAGGTGCACCACGCCTTGCAGCATGGTGGTGCGGCCCGAGTGCAGCGTCAGCGTGCTGACCAGCAACGTCAGCGCAAGCAGCACGGTTTCCGTCGGGCCCAGGCCCAGCGTCAGCGGCTTGCCCACCGCGATAAAGACCGCGGCCACGGTGGGAATGGTCAACCCGATGCTGGCCAGCGCGGAGCCCAGCGCCAGGTTCATGCTGGTCTGCAGGCGGTCGGCGCGCGCGGCGCGCAATGCGGCCAGGCCCTCGGGCAGCAGCACCAGCGCGGCAATCACGATGCCAACCACGGCCGGCGGGGCACCGGCACTCGCTACCGCCGCCTCCACGGTAGGCGAGAGCAGCTTGGCCAGGCCGACCACTGCCACCAGGCACACCAGCAGCATGCCGCCGCTGGTGAGCGCGATCTTTACGGGCGGGGGCGGGGCATGCACGCTTTCGTCGGAGGTGCCCTCCACCAGGAAGTAGTCGCGATGGCGCACGGTCTGCACAAACACAAAGCTGCCGTAGAGCACCAGCGAGGCAATGCCCGCAAAGGCCAGCTGCGACTGCGACAGCATCGGCCCGGGAATCGCGCTGGTGTAGTTGGGCAACACCATGGTGAGGACGGCAAGGGCGGCCAGCACGGCCAGCGCGGCGGTGGCGCCCGGCGCCTGGAAAGCCTGCTCGCGATGGCGCAGGCCACCCACCAAAAGACAAATCCCCACGATGCCATTGCACACCAGCATGGCCGCGGCAAACACGGTATCGCGCGCCAGCCCGGCCTTCTCGGGGCCCGCGGACAGCATCACCGAGACGATCAGCGCCACTTCGATCACGGTCACGGCAATCGCCAGCACCAGCGTGCCAAAGGGCTCGCCCACTCTATGCGCTACCACCTCGGCATGGTGCACCGCCGCAAACACCGAGCCCGCGAGGGCCAGGCCGGCCAGCACCAACAGCAGCGCCTGACCGGGCACCGCCATGCCTGCCCCGAGGATGGCCCAGGCTGCCACCGGCAGCCATAAGGTCCAGGCAGGCAATTTATTCGACGTCAATGACATCCGTTCTCCCTTTCTGGTTAATGAAATATGTGGTTTCTGCTTGATTGTGATGGGTGCGGCGCGTCAGGACTGACGAGAAAGTGCCGCCCTCAGCGGGCTTGCTGGCCGTTTTCCCCGTGGCGTCCTATTGTGGTTCAGCTTGGGGCGGCAGCAATCCGCTCGGGCGGCAGCGCGCATGTAAGGCAGTCGTATCAGGGATTCAGTTCCCTGAAATTCGCTTTAATTGAAAGGAATTGCAGCTTGATTTGCTGGAGTTGGCGGGGATTTCGCGGTTTTGTCCTGTGTTTCGGAACCCCCGGCGCCTAAAGTCCTGAACTCGGCCGGCCATTCCAGCGTCGCACCAGAGCAGCACAGGCATCTCCGGACGCGCAGCAAGCGTCCCTTTAACGGCACGGCGAGCGCCGCGCCTTTCCCCCTTTCGACCAGGAGAACTCTCATGAAAAAGTACGGATCGGCTAAATGGCAAGGCGGCCTCAAGGACGGCCAGGGCAGCATCTCGGCGGAGAGCGGCGTGCTAAAGGATGCGCCCTATGGCTTCAAGGCCCGTTTCGAAGGGGGACCCGGCACCAATCCCGAGGAACTCATCGGGGCGGCCCATGCGGGATGCTTCTCCATGGCGCTGTCCCTGATCCTGGGCGAGGCCAACATGGTCGCCGAGAGCATTGCCACCAAGGCCACGGTCACGCTCGACAAGGACGGTGGCGGTTTCTCCATCACCGCCGTGCACCTGGACGTGACGGTGCGCGTGCCCGGGGCCGACAAAGAGGCGGTAGAGAAATGCCTGCAAGGGGCCAAGGCAGGCTGCCCGGTGTCCAAGCTGCTAAAGGCAGAGATCACCATGGACGCCAAGGTGGAAACCTGATCCCGCGCGCTGCGCGCGCTGCGAAGGCGCGCGCAGGCCCCGGGCCCGGCATCCGGCCAATAGGTCGGGCGTGGCCAGCCTGGCTACCTATAATGAAGATTCGCCGTCCCGCGCCGCACCTGGCGCGGGACCGCGCGGGCGTTCAATGGACTGAACGCGTCTCCTATATCCAGACCTTCCAAGATAAGGCAGACATCATGCATAGCAGTGAAGCAGTCCTGACTCAGGCTAGGGCGGCCATCGCCCACGTGCCTTTCCACAGCCATCCCATCCATCCCACCATCCACTTGCGCCTGAGCGACGGCGCGCTGATTCTCGAAGGCGAAGTCCCCGATATTGTCGACAAGAGCCGCGTTGCCGCGTCGGTACGCCGTGTCGACGGTGTGTCCGCCGTGATCGATCACCTGCGGGTCGCCGACGGCGGCGCGGCGGTTGGCGACGGCGAACTGCGCAATGCCATCTGCGTACGGCTGCTGCAGGCGATCGACTTTCGCAATTGCCGCATCTGCGCCCATACCAAGGGGAGGATCGAACACGTGCGCGAAGCCGTTGGTGAGTCCAGCGGCGAGATCGAGATCGAAGTCGTCGACGGCGTGGTGACCCTGCGCGGTCACGTGATCAGCCTGTCGCACATGCGCCTGGCCGGTGTGCTGGCGTGGTGGTCGCGTGGTTGCCGCTGCGTGATCAACGAGCTGGTGGTGGCCCCGGCCGAGGCCGACCGCGACGACGAAGTCACGGAAGCGCTGAAGCTGGTGCTGGAGACCGACCAGTTCGTCGATGCCGACCGCATCCGCGTGCAGACCAAGGACCGCGTCGTCACGCTCGAAGGCTACGCCGCCACCGAAGCCGGCAAACGCCAGGCGGAGCGCGATGCCTGGTACGTGCATGGGGTCGAGGACGTGGTCAACCGCATCGTGCTGAGCAATTAGGCGCCACTGCCAACGCAACTTCGCAAGTTCTCAAGTTCAATCGCTGGATCGGATCATGCCGTGCCCGCCGGGCGCGGCATGTCCTCTACGCGCCAGTAGCGCCGCTGCGAGCGCAGCGCAAAGCGCGCCCGGTAGCTCGACATCGACATCCCCGTTGCCCGCTGGAACAGCCGCCTGAACGCCGCCGCGTCGCTGTAGCCGCAGGCTTCGGCCACCGCCTGCGAGCCATGCAGCGTCACCTCCAGCAGGGTCTTGGCGCGCTCCACGCGCAGCCCGTGCAGGTATTCCAGCGGCGTCATGCCGCTGACCTGCCGGAAATGCCGCAGCAAGGTCCGCTCGCTCACGGCCGCCGCCTGCGCCACCAGCGCCAGCCGGTACGGCGCATCCACGTTCGCCTGCAGCCAGCGCATGGCGCGGTAGACGGGGCTATCGGCGGTCTTGCTGAGCCAGCGTTGCGACACCAGCTCCGGCGTGAGCTGCTGGCGCTCGGCCTGGTACAGCAGCATGCGCGAGCAGGTCTGCGCCAGGTCCGGGTCATGCAGGTGCCCCAGCACGCGCAGCATGAACTCCGTCTGCAGCGCCGGCGCCACGCAGCCAAACACGCGCTGGTGCAGGCCCATGGGCTCGCTCGCGGAAAAATCGCAGCGCGGATAGCGCTTGGCCATCCAGCTCTGGAAGGTCCACGGCGCACCCATGCGCGCGCCATCCAGCAGGCCAAGCTCCGCGGGGAAGGCGATGCCGCTCGCCCCCGCCGCGATCCATCCTCCCGCCTGCGCATGCCGCTCCAGCAAGCGCAGCGCCTGGCCGGCGCCGGCCACGATCTCGCCCAGGTGTGGCGCATTGCGCGCGAGCACGCCCGGCACCACCACCAACGCATTGCCGTCTTCCGTGGCGCGCCGCCGCCGCGCCGGCTCCAGCCCCAGGGTGGGCAGGGGCAGCGCGCGGCCCGACGCGCCGATCACGGTCCAGCTCAGGTCGCGGTCCGCATCCGGGCGTTGCAGCCGGGCCACCCCCGCCGCGGTGCGCAGCACATCCAGCGCGCCGAACAGCATGCCGGGCATGGCCTCGGGCAACCACAGCAAGCGCACGTGCAGCGGCACGGGGCGGCTAGGCGGGGGAAGGGTGGGAGGTTCCGGCAGGGCGGTAGTGGCAGAAGAGGCGGGCATGGCGGGATAGGCATTCCAATTGGCGGGATTGATCCTACCTTGCCGCGCCTGCAAGGGCTAGCATCGTCGCTCGGCGGACCACCGCCCTAACCACAATAACGATGCAAGCAACAGGAGACTTCATGCAGCCAACCCTGCGCCGACTTACCCATACCGCTGTGGCAGCGCTTGCGCTGGCATGCGGGGCAGCCGGCAGCGCCCGCGCCGCGGACACGCAACTGCTGGATGCCGCCCGCGCGGCCGAGCCCGCGTTGATCCAGTCGCTCAAGGACATGGTGTCGATCGAGTCCGGCAGCACCAATGCGGCCGGCCTGGCGCAGATGGCCAGCTTCACCGAGGGCCGGCTCAAGGCGCTGGGCGCCAGCACCGAGCGCATTCCGGTGACCAAAGGCCCGGGCACCATGGTCAAGGCCACCTTCACCGGGACCGGCAAGCGCCGCATCATGCTGATCGCCCACATGGACACGGTCTATGGTCCCAACACGCTGGCGACGCAGCCGATCAGGCTGGACGGCAATCGCCTGTACGGCCCCGGCATCGCCGACGACAAGGGCGGCATCGCGGTGATCCTGCATTCGCTGGCTATCCTCAAGGCGGCCGGCTGGCAAGACTATGCCCAGCTCACCGTGCTGCTCAACCCGGACGAGGAAGTGGGCTCGCCCGGCTCGGGCGACACGATCACCAAGCTGGCCGAGCAGCATGATGTGGTGCTCTCCTGCGAGCCTTCAGCTGGCTCGGTCGTGATGAAGGGCCAGCCGCTGCTGCTGGCCTCGGCCGGCGTTGCCACCGCCACGCTGGACGTCAAAGGCCGTGCGGCGCATGCCGGCGCCGCGCCGGAACTGGGCCGCAATGCGCTCTACGAATTGTCGTACCAGATGCTCCAGACCCGCGACGTGGCCAAGGACGTGCCGGGCGCGGCGCTGGTCTGGACCCGCGCGAGCGCCAATGGTCCGTTGAACCAGATTACGGAGAAGGCAGAGGCCGTGGGCGATGTTCGCCTGACCCAGCCCGGCGCGCTGGAGAAATTGCAGGCAGCGCTACAGGCCAAGCTAGGGTCAAGCCGGCTGGTTCCCGATACGGAAACCACGCTCAGCCTCACGCCCGGCCATCCGCCGTACGTGGCCGACCAGCGCAGCCGCGCGCTGGCAGCGCGGGCGCAGGCCATCTACAAGGAAATCGACCACGATCTGACGCTGGTGCCGCAAACCGGCGGCGGCACCGACGCGGGCTACGCCGCCCGCTCGGGCAAGCCCACGGTGCTCGAGAGTTTTGGCCTGGCAGGCTTCGGCTATCACGCCCGCGACGAATACATCGAGATCGACTCGATCGTGCCGCGGCTCTACCTGGTGTCGCGCATCCTGCAGGAAATCGGGCGCAACTGATGCGCACCTGCGGTTGCCGCTACCGGCAACCGCATCGCTTGGCAAACTCAAAATAGCAAACACTCTCAACGGGAGATTTCATGCATCCATCCTTGCGCCGGCTTACCCAAGCCGCCCTGGCTGTCCTGGCCCTCGCCACCGGCAGCGCCTTTGCCGCCGATGCCCAATTGCTGGACGCGGCCCGCACCGCCGAGCCGTCGGTGATCCAGTCGCTCAAGGAGATGGTGTCGATCGAGTCCGGCAGCGCCAACGCAGCGGGCCTCGCGCAGATGGCCAGCTATACCGAAGGCCGCCTGAAGGCGCTCGGCGCCAGCACCGAGCGCATTGCAGTGACCAAGGGTCCCGGCACCATGGTCAAGGGCACGCTGACCGGCACGGGCAAGCGCCGCATCATGCTGATCGCCCACATGGACACGGTATATCCGGCCAACACGCTGGCGAAGCAGCCGATCAAGCTGGACGGCAACCGCCTCTATGGCCCCGGCATCGCCGACGACAAGGGCGGCATCGCGGTGATCCTGCATTCGCTGGCCATCCTCAAGGCGGTCGGCTGGCAGGATTACGCCCAATTGACAGTGCTGTTCAACCCGGACGAAGAAGTGGGCTCGATCGGTTCCGGCGAGACCATCGCCAAGCTGGCCGACCAGCATGACGTGGTGCTGTCGTTCGAGCCGACCGCCGCCAAGGCCGTGGTCAAGACCGAGGCCCTGCTGATGGGCGCCAGCGGCACCGCCACCGCCACCATGGAAGTCAAGGGGCGGGCCGCGCACGCCGGCGCCGCGCCAGAGCTGGGCCGCAATGCGCTGATCGAGCTGGCCTACCAGCTGCAGCAAACGCGCGACGTGGCCAAATCCGTGCCGGGCACCCAGCTCAACTGGACCACCGCCCAGGCCGGCGAGGTACGCAACCAGATTCCCGAGCGCGCCACCGCCATCGGCGACGTGCGCACAACGGTCAAGGACGGCCCGGAGAAGCTGCAGGTCGCGCTGCAAAAGAAGGCTGACGAAGGCAAGCTGGTACCCGACACGCAGACCACGGTGACCTTGGAGACCGGCCGGCCGCCGTTCGTCGCCAACGCGCGCGGCCGCGAGCTGGCGCAGCGCGCGCAAGCCATCTACGCCGAGCTCGACGGCCGCCAGCTCGCCATTGTCGAGGGCACCGGCGGCGCTACCGACGCCGGCTACGCAGGGCGCTCCGGCAAGGCCGTGGTGGTGGAGAGCTTCGGCCTGGCAGGCTTCGGCTACCACGCGCGTGACGAGTACATCGAGATCGATTCGATCGTGCCGCGGCTGTACCTGCTGACGCGCATCCTGCAGGAGATCGGGCGAAGCTGATAGTGTTTCGCCCGGTGCAGCCTGAGCCGGGTTTGCGCGCCGTGTCCAGGGCCTGCCCTCGACAGGCCAGCACGGCGCCCGGCAGCTAGCCTTCGCACCTCACCGGGGCTCTGCGCATACACAGGCTCCGCCCTATCTGCGGCATCGCGAGCGTCCATGCCGGCGCGACCGAGCACGAAGTCCTTCCCGTATATCCCCAAGGTCCGGCTGGCTGGACACGCCACGCCGGACCGCGCTGCCCCCGCACGGCGTCCGCTCAGCTCTCGCCATCTCTTCTTCGATCCAAGAAAGCAGAAAACGATCGTTAAGACGTTATGTCTTAATCGATTCGGATTTTTCCTACTTTATTCAAAGAAATTTGCCAGCCATTAGGATTAATCAATAGGAATATTCGGGGGAGCGTGGCTTCTACTGGCGTAACGAACTGCAGGCGCCGCTGGGCGGGAGCGGGCAGGCGCTGTATGCCGGGCTGGACTATGTACAGGTGTTTGGGCCGTCTACCGAGGGCCTGGTCGGTACGCAGTTGGCGGGCGCCGTGATCCGAATGCGGGGTGGGCTGGGCTCCAAGCTGGGTTCGGTGTCGTATGACTTGTTCCTCGGGACGCCGATCTATAAGCCGGCAACGTTCCATACGCCGGGAGTGACGACGGGGTTTCAACTGGTGTTTCAGTACTGAATAAGCCTTAGGTACCGTCATTGCCAAATAAAAATCTCCGGCTCGTCACAAAATTTAACGTAAATCTTCCCTCCTTTCGCTAACGTGGCGGCCTGTCAAGGGCGTCGGGATCGCACGCTTGTTCCAGCGATCCATCAGGAGCGCATTCCTGATGTCGCCCGTCTGCTCGCGCAAGCGGCTTCTACCATGATGAGCAAGGAGAAACCATGTCGTATGCATTCTGCAAATTTGCCCCGGTACTGATTGCCGTTGCCGCACTGGCTGCCTGTGGTGGAGGCGGCGATGGCGAGTCCTCCAGCGGCAACACGTCGGCCGGACAATCAGGTTCGGGCGGCACTGCTCCCGGGGAAAAGCCGGCCGTCACCGACTCCGGCAGCGTTACCGCACCGTTCGTCAAGGCGGCTTCGGCTCGTTATATCTGGAAGGGCGTTGCCGTGCTGCGCACCGGGGCCTTGGCCGACTTTACACAGGCGTCCAGCGGCGCGGTGACGGTAATCAATGACATGAGCCTGACCGGCCAGAGCGCAACGCTCGATATCAATGGCGATGCCGTCTATGCGCAGGGTCGCTGGACCAAGGGGGTCGTAACGAGCGGCGACACCACCGCTCTGGACGGGGTGTCGAACGCCGCCTATCACTACATCCTGGTCAATAACCTCGAAAGCCTGCCCGCCAGTGGCAGCTATACCTGCGGCGCAGGCCGGTTCACCGCGCCCACCTTCATCGGCGGCACGAACGTGGGCGCAGCGGCCTATGCGGGTACAACAAGCGGGGAAGCTACACTGTCGTTCTCTGCCGATGGGGCCGCCGTTGGCGTTACGCTGACGTCGTCCGCCGGTGGGCAGCAGGGCTCGCTGAGCGGCAATGCGACGATCAAGTCGCCACCTAGTTCCACCTCTACCGGTACCTATTTTGGCGGTGGCACGGGCACGCAACTCACGCTCGGGGATGGCGGTGGCGGCAAGGTCCTCGTCGTTGCGCCTTATCGCGTCGCGCTGGCCAATGGGGCGCTCTACCAAGGCATCGCCTCCTTCGCCTGTGCTGCGTAAGCAGCACGGACATCGGGTCAACCGGGTTTGCGGGCAGTGCCGAAGGCCTGCTCGCAACACACCAGCCAAGCCCGGGCGGCGCGCGACAAATATCCTTCCCGCCAAACCAGCCCCAACTCCCAAGTCAACTGTGGCGCAACCAGCGGCCGAATCGCCACCCGCTCCGGATCCAGTTGACCCGCTACCGGCGCCGGCAAGATCGCCACGCCCACATCGGCCGCTACCAGTTCCCCAATAAAGTCCCAGTGCCGGCTCTGCCCGGCTATCTGCGGCGTAAAGCCGGCGGTCTCGCAGGCGTCCAGAATGACGCGGTATAGCACGAAGTCGTCCTCGTACATGACGAAGGGCAGGGTGGCGAGATCCGCTAGCCGGACCGCGCCGGCGCGGCGGGGCGCACGCTCGCCGGGAAAGACGGCGACCAGCGCCTGGCGGGTTACGGTCAGGCTGGCCAGGCCCGCGACAGCGGCGGGCAACACGGTCACGCCGAGATCCAGTTCGCCGGCGGCCACGCCTTCTTCCAGCGCGCGTCCGCCTTGTTCGCCTAGCCGCAGCTTTACTCCGGGGTACTGGCGGCGATAGGCGCCGATTACCGGTGCAAGGTAGCGGCCGGCCATGGGTGGGATGCCTACCTTCAATTCGCCGCGCGCCATGCCGTCCACCTCGGCTACCTCTTGCCGCAGGCGTGCCACTTCGGCCAGCACGGCCTGGCTGCGGGCGAAGACTACCTCGCCGGCATCGGTGAGCTGTATGGTGCGGCCTTCGCGCAGCAGCAGGGGGCCGCCGAGTTCTTCTTCCAGGCTCTTGACCATCTTGCTGATGGTCGGCTGGGTCACATGCAGGGTTTCGGCGGCGCGGGTGAAGCCGTTCTGGCGGACAACTTCCACGAAGTAGCGCAGGGCGCGGATATCCATGAGGCTGCTCCGATATGGCGTGGGTGGCGATTCTGGCTTGCCATTCCGATATGGCATGGAATCAATAATTTATATTCATTTTATATATCGAAGTGCGCTTCGTACACTAGCGTCACTGCCACGCATGCCGTGGCGCCCTAGCTTGAATGTTCCCGATGCCACGCGCTGTTCCTGCCACTTCCGCTCCACCCGCTACCTTGCCGCTGCCGGCTGGGGCTCGCCTGCGCACAGGCGCCATCGCGCTGACCCAGGTCGTGGCGCTATCGGCCTTGTGGCTGCTGGCCGACTGGCTGCGCGGGCGTCTGGGGCTGCCATTGCCTGCTGGTTTGCTCGGGCTGCTGGCGCTGGCGGCGTTGTTGTTCAGCGGGGCGGTGCGCGGTGGCTGGGTGCGCCGCGGGGCGGACTGGCTGCTGGGGGAGATGCTGTTGTTCTTTATCCCCGCGGTGCTGGCGGTGGTGCAGTATCCCGAGCTGGTGCGGCACCAGGGCTGGCGGATCTGCGCGGTGATCGCCTTGAGCACGCTGGCGGTGATGGTGGTGACGGCGCTGGTGGTGGAGCAGGTGGTCCGACTGGAGCAGCGGCTGGCGCGCCGCGCGGGCCGTGCCACCCATAACCGGCAGCAACACCATGCATGACACCATGCTGGCGGCGTTGAGCCTGGTGGCTACCGTTGCGCTCTATTACTTCAACAAGCGCCTCTATGCGCGCCGCACACGGTTGTGGCTGATGCCGCTGCTGGCCACGCCGGTGGTACTGATCGCGCTGGTGCTGGCCGCGCATATTCCCTATCGCGACTATATTGCCGACACGCGCTGGCTGATGTGGTTGCTCGGGCCAGCCACCATCGCCTTTGCGCTGCCGATCTACGATCATCGGGCGCTGGTGCGCCAGCATTGGTTGTCGATTTCGGTTGGCGTGCTGGCGGCGGTGGTGACGTCGGTGCTGAGCTCGGTCTGGCTGGCGCGTGGCTTTGGCTTGTCGGTGATGTTGCAGAAAGGGCTGGCGGTGCGCTCGGTGACCACGCCATTTGCCGTGGATGCGGTGCGTGCGCTGGGCGGGCCGCCCGATCTTGCCGCGATCTTTGTGGTCATCACCGGGCTGACGGGCATGGCGATCGGAGAGACCGTGCTGGCGTGCCTGCCGTCGGTGCGCAGCCGGCTGGCGCAAGGGGCTATCTTCGGCGCTGCTGCGCATGGTGCCGGCACGGCCAAGGCGCGCCAGCTTGGTGAAGTGCAGGGCGTGGTGGCGGCGCTGGTGATGATGATTGCGGGGCTGGTCAGCGTGCTGGCCGCGCCGCTGATCCGCAGCGTCTTCTTTTGAGCGAGCTTGCGTAGTACTGCGCAAGTGCTGCGCGCAATTGCGCATTGGCCTTGAGTAGTACTGCGTAGCCAGTGCCTTTCCGACCGCCTCGGGCGCAGGGTTTTTCGCGTGTGCGTCAACGCGCTCCGCGAAATTGGCGCAAAATGCCGCACTTGCGCGATGGTGCCGGCGCGCTGCAATGCGCCGTTCATCTGCACGTGGTTAGCTGTTCCTCTCGCCACGGCGTGCGCGGTGTTCCTCATCGCCGGACGTGCGCACCGCGCTCGCAAGCTTCACCGATCTCTCTCTCGTCTTTCAATAACAACATCATGCGATTACCGCTTCTCGCGCTGGCTGCCGCGGCCTTTGGCATTGGCACCACCGAATTCGTCATCATGGGGCTGTTGCCCGATGTTGCCGCCGATCTCGGCGTCTCCGCGCCGGCTGCCGGCATGCTGGTCTCGGGCTATGCCATCGGCGTGGCCGTGGGCGCGCCCATTCTGGCCATCCTGACCAGCAAGTGGCCGCGCAAGACCGCGCTGGTGGGGCTGATGGGCCTGTTCATCCTCGGCAATGCGCTGTGCGCGCTGGCGCCCAACTATGCATTGCTGATGGCCGCGCGCGTGGTCACGGCGTTCTGCCATGCGGCGTTCTTCGGCATCGGCGCGGTGGTGGCGGCGGAGCTGGTCCCGCGCGACAAGCGCGCGCAGGCGGTGGCGTTGATGTTCACCGGACTGACGGTGGCCAACGTGCTGGGCGTGCCGTTTGGCACCGCCTTTGGGCACCTGATGGGCTGGCGCTCCACGTTCTGGGCCGTCACCGTGATCGGCGTGGCCGCTGCGGCTGCGTTGGTGGCCTGGTTGCCCAAGGCCATCCCGATGCAGGCCGGCAGCATCCTGCGCGAGTTCCGCTCCATCGGCGCGGCGCAGGTGCAACTGGCGTTGCTGATCAGCACGCTGGCATCGGTCAGCATGTTCACCGTGTTCACCTACATCGCTTACATCCTGCGTGACGTAACGGGCTTCACCGCGCAGCAGGAGAGCATGGTGCTGCTGCTGTTCGGCGCGGGCATCACGGTGGGCGGCCTGGCCGGCGGCAAGCTGGCCGACTGGAGGCTGATGCCCGCGCTCGCCAGCTTGCTGGCGGCGGTGGCGGTGGTGCAACTGGTGTTCTCGTGGACCAGCCATTTTCCGGTGCCGACGCTGTTCACGCTGTTTGTCTGGGGCATGGTCAGCTTTGCCGTGGTGCCTGCCACGCAGGTGCGCGTGCTGGACAAGGCCAAGGGCGCGCCCAACCTGGCGTCCACGCTGAACCAGGGTGCGTTCAACCTGGGCAACGCCACCGGCGCGTGGCTGGGCGGGCTGATGATCAGCGCCGGCCTGCCGCTCACCCAGCTGCCGTGGCTGGGTGCGGCGGTGGCCGGGCTGGCGCTGCTGGCGGTGGGTGTGTCGGCATCGCTGGAGCGGGGCGTGCGGGTGGCGGCGTAAGTGGTGCGGTACCGGCGCCGGCGCTGTACGATAGGCAGCGCGGCGCCCGGCCCGCGACGCTTGCCCCTACGCCCATGGACTACGCACACATCCTCCAACGTATCCACCGCGACATAGCCCCCTTGCTGACCGAGGGGCGCGTAGCGGACTACATCCCCGAACTCGGCAAGGTCCCCGCCACGCATTTCGGCATGGCGCTGGTGTTTGCCGACGGGCGCAGCCATTGCGTGGGCGACGCCGCGGTGCCGTTCTCCATCCAGAGCATCTCCAAGCTGTTTGCCTGCACGCTGGCGTTCCAGTTGCTGGGCGAGGACCTGTGGCAGCGGGTGGGACGCGAGCCCTCCGGCAATGCCTTCAACTCGCTGGTGCAGCTGGAGTACGAGCAAGGCAAGCCGCGCAACCCGTTTATCAACGCCGGCGCGCTGGTGGTGACCGACGTGCTGTGCAGCCGCTTTGTGCAGGCGGAAACCGCGATGGTGCAGTTCATGCGCCGGCTCAGCGGCAACCCGGCGATCGACTACGACCCGCGCGTGGCGCAGTCCGAGCGCGAGCATGCGGACCGCAATCGTGCCATGGCTTATTTCATGAAGGACTTCGGCCGCCTGGAGATGCCGGTGGACAAGGTCATCGACGCTTATTGCCGCCAATGCGCCATCACCATGAGCTGCGAGGACCTGGCACGCGCGGCCCTGTTCCTGGCGCATGGCGGGGTGGTGCCGTGGAGCGGCGAGCGCGTGCTGGACGCCAGCCCCACCAAGCGCCTGTCGGCCCTGATGCTGACCTGCGGCACCTATGACGCCGCGGGCGATTTTGTCTATCGGGTGGGTTTGCCGGCCAAGAGCGGCGTGGGCGGCGGCATTGTGGCGGTGCTGCCGGGCCGGTGGGCCGTGTGCGTCTGGTCGCCGGGGCTGGACCCCAGCGGAAACTCGCTGGCCGGCGTGCAGGCGCTGGAATGGCTGACCACGTTGAGCGGGCATTCTATCTTTTGATTGGGGACGGCCTTGAACGCTCAGCCCAGCATCAGCCCCGCATGCGCCAGCAAGTGGCGGAACACCGCCAGCCGGGCCTCCCCGGTTTGCGCCAGCTTGCGGCAAACGTGCAGGTGCGCCGCCCTGTCGCTGTGTTCGCGCAGGGCGTCCTTGCACTCGCGGTCCGAGATTTCCAGATGGATGCCCGTCAGGATGGCGCAGCCCTTGCCCACGGGTGCGCTCACGATGGCGGGTGGGGTGCCTTCGAGGCCCGTGTACACCGCCAGGATCTGCGCCGCATGGTTGGCCGCGTCGTCAAAATCAAAGCGGCAGCCGCCGTGGTAGTGGGCGTAAAGCGTCACCGGGGCGGCGGTCAGGCTATGGGTGGTGCGGATTTGCGCGGCTGCGGTGCTGCGCGGGGTTGCATCGTAGGCGACGCCCCCGGTGAGCTCCGGCAGCGAGCCAACCGCCACGGCATCCACGAAGCTCAGCTCGCGCGGGCCGCAGATGGCGCCTTCGGTGCCGGCGTGGAACGCGAGTTCACGGCAGGCGTAGTACGCGCCCGCGCAGATGCCCAGGTAGGCGCCGCCTTCTTCCACGAAGCGGCGGATGCGCGCATTGGGCGCGCCGTTCAGGGCGGCGCAATAGGGCAGGTCGGCACCGCCCGGCATGACAAACATGACGGCGTCGTCGAAAAGCGTCGCGTCGTTCCGGATATCGTCGGCCATGACCGCCCGGATTTCGTACGCGCCGGGCAGCAACTGCTGCCCGATCGTGCGCATCAGGCGTGCGGTCCCGTCGGAGGTGCCGGTGTCGATATAGGTCAGGATCTGGGGCTTGGACATGATGGCGGCAGTGTCGTGGCCTTCAGGCTTGCGCGCGCCGATAGAACGCCAGCCCACCTGCCAGCGCAATCAGCGTGCACGCCCGACAAGCGGTTCAGCCAGCGCATGCCGTTACCGCGAAAGGCATGCACGATTCGTGCGCCCAGCGCTGCGTAGACCAGCATGACGGCCAGGTTCAACAGGCATTGGGCCAGCGTCAGGATGGCGTACTGCGCAAGCAACGCCGCGCTCGTATCGATGAACTGGGGCAGGAAGGCCGAGATAAACAGCAGCGCCTTGGGATTGGTCAGGGCTACCAGGAAACTGCGCTGGAAGAGAGCGCGGCCCCGTGCGCCAGCCGGCGTTTGCGCGGCAGCGGACTCCGCCGGCGCATCCGGTACCGTTTCCGGCTCTTTGCCTGAGCGCAGCATCTTCCACCCCACATAGGCCAGGTAGGCGGCGCCGAACCATTTGATCGCCTCGAAGGCAACTTCGGATGCGGCGATGACCGCGCCAAGCCCGGCGGCCACGGTGACGATCAGGATGATATCGGCGGCGAGAGCCCCGGCCATGCCCCAGCAAGCCTTGCGTACGCCATGCCTGGAGCCGTTGTTCAGGGCCAGCAGGACGGTCGGGCCGGGGGTGACGATGGTCACGGCCGAGGCAAAGATGAAGAGGAGCAGGGTAGGGAGCGTCATGATGCAATCTGGCAGGGCGCGTAGGCGGGAGACATAGGATGATTGCCCGCCGGGAGATTGTCCAGTGTTGGGCATGTGTGGCATTGCCCCGCCATGTGCTGCGAAATCCGCAAAAATGCAAGCCGGGATTGCACGAGATGAGCAAACATGGCCTGGTTTGATACGATGGCAGTTGGAACGCAACGGTAGCCCGCAAGCGCCATGGCGCTTGCGATGCACGCTTGAAGCAGTAGCGTTGGCCTGGCGAGGTTGCGTTCACCAATAATGCCGGGGACAGCCATGATCAAAGAATACGCGTGGAAGAAGCGGGTTTTCGAGACCCATGAAGTACAAGTGCAGGTGCGGCCGAGAACGCCCACTGTCTGGGAATACACGGTTCGGGTCTGCCGCCCGGGCACGAACATCCGGGCCGCCGGGACTTTGCTGGAATCGTCCAAGGTGACGGACCTTTTCCCAACGGCTGACGCGGCGGAGACGGCGGGTTTTGCCCACGGTGCGGAGCTGGCGAAACGGCTGGCGTAGGCTGCGGTTAAAGGCCGAAAAGCGTTCATTTGGTGCTTTTTGCCGGCTGATGGCGCAACAGTGTGACTTTTTGTGGCGGGTCGGTTGGGGCGTACTTTGCGTCGTTATACTGCGCGGGTCGTTGCAACCGCAGCGACAGGGTTTGACAGCCTGTTAAGAACGCGGACATGGGCCACTATGTGGTATTTGTCCGTCGTGCCTTTGCGCGTCCCTCTGGGCGGGCCTGGGCGGGGGAGCCTTCGAGCTCACCGGTTCATTCTTTCCGGCTGTCAACCCCGCCTTGCCCCGGCCCACCCCGGTTAGCAGCGAGGAGCGGTCTCCAATCCACGTGATAAGGAGGCACACCCATGCCCCAGTCTTCGCTCGCCCATTCCGGGCAAATCGCTTCTTCCAAGCTACCTGTCATCTGCGTACGACTGCGCGCCTCTCAGCGGAGGGCGCCCGATGCATAAGTACCCGCACTACAACATCACCGCCCAACGCGCCGGGCGCGACACCTTCCTTACGGCCCACGCCCATTCCGAAAGCCCGCTAAGCCTCGCCGCCGAAAAAACCGCGCAACTCAACGCGCTGCTTTCGGTGGCTGTCGAGAACGCTGCCGGCGGCACCTTCTGCAACATCACCGAAGAGACACAGAGCCATCTGCTTTCGCTGGCGACCGTGCTTGCGCATGAAACGCTGGTGCTGAGTGAGTTGGCCGCGCTCGATGATAACGAGGAGGCCGGCGATGGGATGCGCGGGCCGTGACATTGATACGGCACTTCGAGCGTATCCGGGTGACGTGACGCGGACAACGAACCGAGCGTATTCGGTTTCCGCAGGGGAGGGCAGGACCTTGCCCATGAGCCTTGCAGGAGAAGGAAGGCGCGCATCTTAACTTGGCGGCGCCGAAGAAAGTGCACTACCACACGCGTTGCCAACCGCGCGCTTGCAGCCCCATGCGGCCATCGACTATGTTGAACCTCAAGGCCGACGTGGCCGCTTCGATGAGGAGCCATGATGAACAGGGTCATAGGACACCTGGCCGTGCTCGTTGTCCTGGGTCTGTCTGCCGCCCACGGGGCGCAGGCGTCCGACATCGACTGCAAGTCAGCGCTCGGCGCGGGATCGGTCCGCTGCGAAGATCCACACGGCAACGGGATGAGATGTGCGCTGGCCACCGGCGAGCGCCCGCGCAACAAGCACCTGGTCTGCGACAACGCGGAGCTTTCGATGCGCTACGAGCGCATCTATGCCGAACAGCAGAGGCTGCTGCGCAGCGGCGTCACCAACGAGGCTGACGTCAGCGCCTGGCGCAGCAAACGGGATGCCTGCGGCTCCGTGCGCTGTCTTGATGGCCTGTTCCATGAATGGTGGCGTTGGCGGGATGCTGCCCGCAACAGGCCTGTACGGCCCGCCGTCCCGCCACGCACGACCGTTGCGGCGCCCGTCCCGCCAAAGCAGGAGCCAACACCTCCTGCGGAGGATCGGGCGACGCCCACTCAATTGACTGCCATGCAAGAGAGCCCGCAAGCGAGCGAGCCGACACAGACACAGACACCGACACCGACACCGACACCGACACCGACACCGACATCGACATCGACATCGACATCGACATCGACACCGACACCGCCGGCAGCTGCCGCGTTCCAGGCCTCGCCAACCTCGATCGCAACCGAGCAAGCCCCGCCCAAGCCAGACTCAGGCGCCGTGGTGTTGCCAGGCTTGCTCACAGGCTTCGCCGCCTTCGGCATCGGCACGGCCTGGCTGTGGAAACGCAAGCGCGATCGGCGCGCTTCGCCGAAACATGAACGGCGTCGGGCCATTTCCGCAGGCATGGCGATCCTCTATGGCTTGCTCATCGTGAATGTGCTGCTGTTGGCGTTCACGCTGAAGTCGAGTTAAGCACCTCTGCGCTACTGCCGCGACGTCTGCCAAGCCGCGACATCAGGTGAATGGCTGCAGTGGCCGGATTCTGTTGAAATTGCTACCGCTTCGACCGATATCGAAGCCGCCTTTTCCGCCGACGCAGGCGCGCTGGATCTCGTGCTCAAGGTTATCGGTTCGACCAAGCAATCGATCCGCGTCTCCGCCTACACCCTTAATTTTCGCACCTGTAGCGAAGGCGCTGCTGGAAGCACGCTCGCGCGGCGTGGATGTTAGGAACGATCCTTCATGCTGGTGAGCCATCTGCACGAAGATCATTGCCCACACGAAACAAATGTAATCTTCTGTTAATGCCGCGCGCCGCAGCCCTGCTTTGAGAACTGAAGCGTCCTTCCGCTTTGGTACGATCCCGCTCTTTCCGCCAGCGCCCCGCCACTGTGAATCGCCGATATGCATCGTTGTTTTGTGAGCATTGCGCACGCTGGCTCGCCCGCGTGCAACCGCTGGCCGCCGCCGGCAGCACGATAACCGGACTCGTTTTCAACAGCGCGCTGCGCCGCCTTCGCCACCCGACGCGACGCGGCATCGCGCTGACGCTCGCCGCATTGCCAGCGCTCTTCCTGCTGTACGTGCTGGCGCTCGTGCCGTTTACGCCGGGCATCGGCGACATCCGCAAAGCCCGCGTTGATCGGCCAGCGTTGATCGTGTCGGCCGACGGCAAACTGCTCCAGGAGTTCAAACCGGTCAATCGCGAGTGGGTGTCGCTCAGGCAGATCTCGCCGTACATGGTGGATGCATTGATCGCGACCGAAGACCGCCGCTTCTACGAGCATCATGGCATCGACTGGAAGCGCACCGCGTCGGCGGCGCTGCATACGTTCTCCGGCGACCGGCAAGGTGGCTCGACGATCACGCAGCAGCTCGCGCGCAACCTGTATCCCGACGAAATCGGCCGCGCGCCGACCCTCACGCGCAAGCTCAGGGAAGCGATCACGGCGTTCAAAATCGAAGCCGTGTACAGCAAGGATCAGATCCTCGAGACGTACCTGAACACGGTGCCGTTTCTGTACAACGCCTATGGCGTGGAAATGGCCGCGCGCACCTACTTCGGCAAATCGGCCGGTCAGCTTGACGTTCTTGAGAGCGCGACGCTCGTCGGCATGTTGAAGGCCAACAGCGCCTACAACCCTGTGCTCAATCCCGAGCGCGCGTTGCAGCGGCGAAACACAGTGCTCGGGCAGATGAACAAGTACGGGAAGCTCAAGCCCGATGCCTACATTTGGTCGAAGCGACAACCGCTCAACGTCGATTTCGAGTTGCAGACCGCGCCACCGGGCGCCGCGCCGCATTTTTCAGCGCAATTGCGCAAGTGGCTGATCGCATGGGCCGATCGCAACGGCTACAACATCTATACCGACGGGCTGGTCGTGCGCACGACCATCGATTCGCGTCTGCAGGCAATGGCGACGCAGGCGATGGACTGGCAGACGAACCAGTTGCAATGGATCGCGAACGGCGCATGGAACGAACGCACGGGCTGCTGGCCGGGCAACGAGCTGTTCCGGACATTCATCCGGCAGACGCCCGACTACCGCGCCGCACGCGATGCTGGCCAATCGGATCAGGCCGCGCTCAGGAAGCTCGGCACGAACCCCACGTTCGTCCGCGCGCTCTGCCGGAGCAAGACGCAGATCCAGGCGGGTTTTGTCGCGATCGATCCGCGCAACGGAGATATCAAGGCATGGGTCGGCAGCCGCGACTTCAGTGACGAACCGTTCGATCACGTGCAGCAGGCCCGGCGTCAGCCGGGTTCGACGTTCAAGCCGTTCGTCTACGGCGCGGCCTTCGCGGACGGCGCGCGGCCGAGCGATACGATCGTAGACCGGAACGTCGCCATTCCACTGACAGGGCATGCGATCTGGCGGCCTACCGACGCGGAACCGCCCACTGGCCGACCGATGACGCTGCGCGACGCGCTAGTGTATTCGCGCAACCGCGTCACCGCTCAGCTCATGCAAAAGGAACGCCCCGAGAAGGTCGCACGGCTCGCGTACGCAATGGGTGTGCGCGCGAGTCCGCTCGAAGCGGTGCCGTCGCTCGCGCTCGGCACGAGTCCGGTTACGCTCAAGGAAATGGTCTCGGCATACACCACGATCGCGAACCGGGGCGCCTATATCGAACCGCGCATGGTCACGCGCATCGAGGATCACGACGGCAAGGTGCTCGCCGAATTCGCGAGCGCATCGCCGGAACAGGCGCTGCCCGCCGGCGCAGCGCAAACGCTCGTCGACGTGATGCGCGACGTAGTTGGCCGGGGCACCGGCGCGGGCATCCGGACGCGCTTCGGGATTCGCGCCGACGTGGCCGGCAAGACGGGCACGACGCAGGACAACACGGATAGCTGGTTCATCCTGATGCATGCGCAACTGGTCGCGGGCGCGTGGGTGGGTTTCGACGATGGACGTGTGACGCTCGGCAACTATTGGGGCGAGGGCGCGCACAGCGCCCTGCCGATGGTGGGCGCGTTCTACGACATGGCGCTGCGCGCGAGAGTCATCGATCCGGACGCGCAGCTAGGCCCCGAGGCCCGGCCTCCTCGCACGGTTCATGAGCGACGGCATCGACGCTTCCTCTTCTGGAGGTTCTGATGTCGGCGCTGGCGGACGCGACATTTGCATTCGCCGGATCCGCCGACGCCTCATCGCAATCCGAGCCGGTCCATAGTCGGTATGTCAACGTTCTCCGCTGTTCCGCTGTTCCGCTGTTCCGCTGTTCCGCTGCTACGCCGCGGAGATCTGACGGATGGCTGTCTCAAAGCGTTGCCTGGCGCCCGGGCATCCTGGTAACCCGGGAAACTCCGTTTCCCCCAGCGGTCCCGCTTCGCAGACATGATTCACGCAGCATTGCACCAGATCCTGGACACTGCCTTGCCAGTCACTGGCTGTCTTGAGAGTGCTCTCGATTAGTGCAGTCATGTCCTCTGCCGTCCATGACTGCGCCCATGCCCCAGGAAAGGCGGCAATCGGCTGGCGAAGATAGAGATCAGTGTGGTTGCCGCTGCAGCCGGCACCAAAGTACCTCGCCAGATTCTTGCGCAGACGAGCGACGGCGCCCCCTTCATGGCCGCCGTAGAAGAAAAGCTTCTTGCCTGCGGCGGCCGCGAAGCCCATCTCTGCTAGCGTGCCCCGGCTCCCGCCGAAGACGACCAGGACGTCAGGTGTGACCCCATTTATCACGTTGCGCACGTTATGAGGAGCCCCTGTGTGCAGGAGCAAATGAGACGAGGAAGGCCATTCCCAGTCAACGCGCTCAGCCGGCAGGACGCCTACCGCACGCGCCACTGCAGATGTGTCCTGTGCCGCGAGCGCGCCTTGAACGGTTGCGTTCTTAACCTCACCGTCGTCCCGGTCGCCACCTCCGGTAAGCAGGATGCATCCCGCTTGGGCAACGGCACGGCCGAACTCTTGCGCCGCTACTTTCTGATTGGCGCCGCCAATAGCCCCGATAATGACTCGCCGTTCATCCACGACGCGTCCCCCCAGAAAACTGTGTCGGCAGAGCACAGAAAGCCATTCGCCTAAAGCCACCGCGACACATCTCGACTTTACCCGGACCGGCAATGCGTCCGCGCACGGATGTCCTGGAGAGCGGTCATAAGTCCGGCCAGGAACGGCAATGCGCAGACGCCACTCGGAGGCGATGCTTGCGAACCGAATTGCCGCTGGTTTCCGGGCGGATGTAAGCCGTGGTCCCGATCTGGTCCCTGTGGCAAGGCTACGTTGCAGCGCACACACGCGATTGCATCCGCATGCAGCAATCAAGCGTATAAATGAAGCAGGTGGACATGCCACCGCTAGGAGACAAACCATGAAATTCATGATGACCTTCCACTGGGCGCCGGATACCCAACAGCGAGCCGAAGCGATCGCGCGCTTTCAGCGCAGCGGCGGGCTCCCGCCTGATGGCGTCCGGTTGGTGGGCAGGTGGACCCGCGCCGATCTGGGGGCAGGGTTTGATCTGCTTGAAACAGACGATATGCAGAAACTCACCGAGTTCGCCTATCAGTGGAGCGATCTGATGGAGCTGGAGATCACGCCCGTGCTTGATGACGCCGAGCTGGGCGAGGTCTTTGGGCGCGTCGTGAAGTAAATTGCTCAACGCACATTCGACATCGACACTATTCGACATGAACACAACCGGGCGCGCTCGCAACCACGACCTGCGGCGCCGCGCGATTTTCGCAGCCGGGCCGGGCCGCTGGCGACGGACGATCCTGGCCTTGCTCGTTGTGCTGATCGGCTATGCCACTGCTGATCTCTTCTGGCCGTTGCATCGTGACCTCAGCCGCTTCGATCCGATTGCGACGGGGACACTCGAAACGAGGATGTGGCGCTCATACTATGACCGCCAACACGTCCCGCTCTTTCTTGAACTGGCGCAGACTCTGCGCACGCAGTATCGCCTGCCGTGGCTAAGGTCGTACGTCGGCGCTTACTACGGCGCATCGGCCGCATTCACGTTCAAGGAAGGCAAGGAGCGCAGCGATTACGCTAAAGCGTTGCCCGCACTGCAAACCTACTTCAGCCTGATCCGCAACACGGGCAACCGCGACTTCGATGTCGCGCGCACCGCCACGCTCGAACTGGAATGGTGGATCGTGCACCGGCAGCGTGAACGCTATGCGCCCGGCGCGTTGGCCAGCGCGTGCGCCGAAGCTGCGGCATCGCTGTACATGGTGTCCGCGAACTCAACACTGGAGCACGGGCGGTTGCGCGCGCAGGCGATGCTCCTTCGCGACGATCGAGAAGGCGCAGGCAGCGTCACCGACGCCGATTGGGCGAGCATCGAATCGCTATTGCACCGGAGTTATCTGTCTCTTGGCCACGCCGTTTCATCGACGAACACCGCCGCTAGCGCGCCATGAGCGATGCGCCGGCCGGCCTGAGAGGTCGTTTTGATCAAGCATCGCTTCATGTGGCCACCTCGACGAAACGCCACGTCTTCCTGATGCGCCTGGCCCTTGGCGACCATGTGCATTAATGCGATGGCGCCCGGCAGGATGCGCTATTCAACCGATCGCTTATTGCGACAGATCCGTGTCCTGCGTCGCACGGCACGACTACAATACTTCGACGCCGCGCCAGGGAACCTTCGACTCGCCCGCTTACGACGAGGATGCCCGCCCTGAGCCGCTGTACAGCCGGAGGTGTGCGATGAGGTTTCTTCTGCAAGCCGCCGTACTCGCCTTGAGTGCGGCGTCGTTTAACAGCTTTGCCGATCCTATCCGAGACCTGCCGGCGCTGAATATCGACATCAAGGAAACTTCGGTCTCGGGCATATCCTCGGGCGGATTCATGGCGGTGCAGCTTGCGGTCGCGTACTCGTCCATCATCAAGGGAGCAGGCATCGTTGCGGCCGGCCCATACTACTGTTCGCAGGGAAGCAGGGTTACCGCTACCACCAAATGCTCGTGCACTGCCGAACCCGCTTTATCGTGTGCGGTCACGGCCGCGAGTACCGATGTGCCTGGACTGATTTCAACCACGCAATCGTTCTTCGCCAACCATCTTATCGACGATCCGGCAAACATCGCCCACCAGCGCGTGATGACTTTCGTCGGGCGCGAAGATCACACAGTGCCGCCGATGGTGGTGAAGCAACTGGAGGAGTTCTACAGCGCCGCTGGATTGCCACAGGCAAACCTTTTGCGTTTCGTACAAAAAAATGCCGGTCATACCATGCCGACAGTGAGTTTCGGCGGGGCCTGTGGTGTCTCGGAGTCGCCGTTCATTGGGAGGTGCGGCTTTGACGGCGCGAAGGAGATCCTGAGCTGGATCTATGGCCCCACTTCCCTGAAGCCGGCGGTCGAAGACCGCGACCTTGAGAGGAAGTACATCCAATTCGACCAGAGCCCCTTCATTCCTAGAGAAGGACTTAACGGCTTACTTTGGCGCAATGGCATGGATAGCACTGGCTGGGTCTACATGCCAGATAGCTGCAGGAATGGCGCGCGTTGTCGGCTGCACATTGTGCTGCACGGATGCAAGCAGGGGCAAGACTATTTACCCCTGACGCCGCCACCAGGCGGTGGGCTCTTCAACGGAACGACCTTTGTCAAGCACACTGGCTATGCCCGGTGGGCTGAGAGCAACCAGATTGTGGTCCTTTTTCCCCAGGCCATCTCCATTCCTAACGATAATCCGAATGGATGCTGGGACTGGTGGGGGTTCACCAATGAACACTTTGCCGATAACAAGGGGTTTCAGATGCGCGCCATTCGTGCCATGATTGATCGGCTAACATCAGGCCACGGCCACTAGCGCCCTGGATTTCTTCCGTCTGCATCTACGGGGGCACGAGCCCCTCCGGCGCGTCGATAGCCGACGCTTTGGCGGATAGGGGCGCGGACGGCCTCCTCATGGCTGTTGTCAGCCTTCGTCGGCACCACGCTAGCCGGAAAAGTCGAGTAGCCGGCGCGGAACTGCGCGGTCGTCTATGATCCCGTAGGGGCGATAACGCTGAGCGCTAAGGCGGACAAGGCGGGCAGGGCTATTTGGATGGAAGGCTTAAAAGCGCGCGAGCCTGCGTTACCGTTGCCACGGGGCGCCCAAATTCCGCGCAAAGACCTGCGACTTGAGATACCAGCGCGGCATTGGACGGTGCCAGCGTATCTTTGTCCAAGCGCACGTTGTCCTCAAGCCCGGTACGGCAATGTCCGCCAAGTTCGAGTGACCAGCGTGCCATCGTGAGCTGGTCGCGGCCGATACCTGCTCCGGTCCAGGTGGCATCGGGCGCAAGACGATGCAGCGTGCGCGCGTAGAACTCGAGCACCTCGCGATCCACAGGCATGGCGTTCTTGATGCCCATGACAAACTGGATATGCAGGGGGCCGTCGATCTTGCCGGCCTTCTGCATGGCCACCGCCTGAAAGATCATGGACAGGTCGAACGCCTCGACTTCTGGCTTGATGCCGTAAGCCTTCATTTCCGCGGCTAGCCAGTCGACAAGATCGGGCGGATTGTCGTAGACGCGGGTCGGAAAGTTGACGGAGCCGGTCGCCAGCGACGCCATGTCGGGCGCCAGGTGAAGCATCGCCCCCCGCTCCCTGCCCGCCCCGGAGCGGCCTCCCGTGGACACCTGGGTGATCATGCCGGGTGCGTACTTGCGGATGCCTTCCAGCACACGGGCAAAGCGATCGGGATCCGACGAGGGCGTTTCGTCGTCATTGCGTACATGCAGATGTACAAGCGTGGCACCAGCTTCGAACGCGGCCTGCGTCGATTCCACTTGCTCGCTGACCGTGATTGGCACGGCGGGGTTGTCCTTCTTGCGCGGCAATGAACCTGTGATTGCCACGGAAATGATGCATGGATTGTTCATGATGAATCTCCAGATGGGAGCGTACGGCACCTAGTACTACTGTGTTAACAACTACTCGGTTTTCCGACCGCAGCACGGGCACCGTTCAAGGCGGGCAAGCAGTGCG
>NZ_JBIUHC010000125.1:0-29952 GCF_044627735.1 Cupriavidus sp. CuC1
TTCACGAGTGGTTCTTATGGGGAGGGGCTGGAAACGGGCCGGGTTCGCCGAGCACCGCGCCAGTCCTTTACCCGACAGCGCCCGCCCTCTCCCCCGGCCTCTCTCCCACAAGTGGGAGAGAGGAGCAAACCGACGGGAACAGAGAACCATTCGGCGTAGCCGTGATTTCCGCCGCCCAGGCGGAAATCACCCACGCGCGATGCGCAGCGAGCCGTCAAGGTTTGAATCTCCCGTTATGCGGCGAGGAGTCTTTCGCCGCATCCGGGTCTCCTCCCCGCAGGGGAGGAGAAACTGCCTTTGACTTTAAGCAGTTGAGCTTTTGATTCTGTCCGCCGGCAGCAGCGCCACTCACGCTACGCCTGCCCTTGCGCCTCGCGTTGCCGCGCCACTTCCTGGTTGCGCAGGATAAAGCGCTGGACCTTGCCGCTCGGCGTCTTCGGCAACTCGGGCACGAACTCGATCTCGCGGGGATAGGCGTGGGCGGCGAGCCGATTGCGTACGTGCAGACGCAGTTCCTCGGCCAGCTCCGGGCTCGCCTTGTATTGCGGGCCGAGCACGACAAAGGCCTTGATCAGTTCGGTGCGCTCCGGATCGGGCTTGCCGATGACCGCGGTCTCGACCACCGCCGGATGCTCGATCAAAGCGCTCTCTACATCGAACGGGCCGACGCGATAGCCGGAGGTGGTGATGACATCGTCGGCACGGCCGATGAAGCTGATGCTGCCATCGGGGTTGAGCTCCGCGGTGTCGCCGCTCAGGTAGTACTTGCCGACGAAGGCGCCGGTCGGCGTGCCGTGGTAGCCGGCGAACCAGGCCATCGGCGATTGCTCCAGGTCCAGCGCGAGCGTGCCGGGCTGGCCGGCCGGCAGCTCGCGTGCGTCGTCGTCCAGCACCACCACGCGATGGCCCGGGCTGGCGAAGCCGGCCGCGCCCAGGTGCACCGGATGGCGCAGCGCGTGGTGATTGCACAGCACCATGCCGAGTTCGGTCTGGCCATAGTGATCGTGGATGGTGACGCCGAGCTTGTCGGCGAACCAGCGGATCACTTCCGGGTTGAGCGGCTCGCCCGCGCTGCTGACCGCGCGCAGCTTGCCGTGCAGCGGGCCGGCCACGGCCTCGCCCGCCGCGATCAGCAGGCGATAGGCGGTGGGCGAGCCGGCCAGGTTGGTGATGCCGTACTTGTCGATCACCCGGCATGTGCTCTCGATGCTGAACGGGCCGTCGTAGAACGTGGTGGGATGCCCCAGGGCCAGCGGCCCGGTCACTGCGTAATACAAGCCATAGGCCCAGCCGGGATCGGCGAGGTTCCAGAAGGCATCCTCGGGACGCAGGTCGACCGCGTCGCGCATATAGCCCGCGAACGCGGCCACGGCCTTGAGCGGCACCAGTAGCGGCTTGGCGGGGCCGGTGGTGCCGGAGGTGAACATCATCAGGAACGGATCGCCGCCAGTGCGCATGACCGGATCGAACCGGGCCGGCTGGCGGTCAAGCTCCGCCCAGAAACTGAAGTCTCCGCGCGCGATGCCGCGCCCCTTGGCGCCGCCCACGGTGAGTACATCGGGGCAGTTCGCCAGCTCATCGAGCTTGCCGCGATTGGCGCCGTCGGTGACCACGAGCCGGGCGCCGGAGGTTTGCAGCCGATGCTCGATGGCCTTGGGGCCAAAGGCTGTGAACAACGGCTGGTAGACCGCGCCGGCGCGCCAGGTGCCAAGGATGGTGACAAGCAGCTCCGGTGTGCGCGGCAGCAGGCCAGCCACACGGTCGCCGGGGCCGATGCCCTGCGCCGTGAGGAAGTTGGCGAACTGCGCGGAGAGCTTCTGCAACTGGCTGAAGGTATAGGTCTCGCTGGTGCCGTCGCGGCTCTCCCAGAACAGCGCGATGCGCCCGGGCAGGGCATGGCGGTCGCAGCATTCGACGCAGGCGTTGACGGCATCGAGCTTGCCGCTCAGGCGCTCCGAGATCGATGCCTCATAGGAAAAGCCGGCGATGGCCTCGGCGTAGTCGCGCATGGTGGTCTCCTGGTTTTCTTGCATGAATCGCAGCCCTCCGTATGGACAGGGGGTGCGCAAAATTCTGGGCCACGCCGGCGTGGCCGGCAATGGCCAGAATTTCCAGGCTGGCTGAACCCGTTTGCCAGTGTGCGTCGCGCGGGGTCGTCCGCAAGCGATGCTATCGGCCGCCGTGGCCACCATGGCCGCCGCCGTGGCGGTGGCCGTGACCACCGCCACCGCCGTGACCGCCGCCACCATGACCGCCTCCGCCTCCATGACCAGGCGGGCGCCCGTGTACTGGCGGATATCCCGGTCCCGGCCCATATGGCGGGCGATGCGCCCAGTATCGCTGGTCGTGGTACCAGGGCCGGCCGCGATAGTAGTTGCCCCAGTAGGAGCCGATGGAGAACGTGATGATGGGAAGGCCGATCACGGTGCCGTAGTTCAGCACCGGAACACTGCCGCCCTGGTAGGGGTAACCAAGCTGCCCGGCATAGACCCAGCCACGCAGGTTGGGCAGCGCCACGTCGCACCATGTGTACTGGCTGACGCACCCCATCACGGTGAGCGGCACGCCACCGGACAATTGCGCGACCACCGGGTAATCCGGCGCGGGTCCGGCACGCAGGTTGACGGGGCCGGCGGTATAGGCTTGGGCAGGCTGCGCGAGCGCCACACCGGGCGCGGCGAGCAATGCGGTGAATCCCGCCAGAACGCATTTAACGGCCCGTCGGCGCATCAAGGCCTCCGGAGCCGCTGGTGATTGCGGTTTACCCCACCACGTGCCAGGGCGAGACGGAGAACGCCACCATCAGGACCGAAACGATGGCGGGCGCGCCATATTTGATCGCGAGCGATTGGGAGAGTGTGCCGAGCAAGACATAGAGGCACACCAAGCCAATAGCGCACATGAAAACAAGGCTTTGATAATCTTGCATGGATGTCTCCTTTAGTCGTTATATTTTTAACGTTAAATCTAATGGCATCGTCCGTACGCAGTAAACGCCTTGAGCACGATCAAGCCCATATTAAGTCCGGGCAATCGTGAATGCCAGAGGGTATACGCGCACCTTGCATGGCGCGCGGCGCATACATTCCACTCATTTCATTTCCATTGGGATGCGACACAAATGAAACTCACCAGAACACGCCTCGCACCGCTGGCCGGCGCATTGCTTTTTGTTATTGTCGGCGCGGCACAGGCGGCGGGCATGCAAGTGTCGTCCGCATCGTTCGCGGATGGCGCCACAATCCCTACGCTGCATGGCAACAATACGTCCGATTGCGGCGGCAAAGGCGTGTCGCCGCAGGTGTCGTGGTCGAATCTTCCCGCCGGTACCAAATCGGTTGCAGTGCTCTTATCGGATCCCGATGGCAATATGGGCCTGGGCGTTTCACATTGGGTTGCCTACAACATCGCCGCCGATCGCGGCCAGTTGAAGGAGGGCGAGGGCCAGGCCGATGGCCATGGCGCGACCCTTGGCAAGAATGTACGCGGCGAACAGATTTATCGTGGACCTTGTCCATCGGTTGGTGATGCGCCGCACCATTACACCTTGACCGTCATCGCCACGGACCTTGCGCCAACCGCGCTGCCGCCCGGTCTGAGCAGGGAGGAACTGATGCAGGCGCTGAAAGGCCATGCGCTTGGCGGCCAAAGCGTTGTTGGAAGATATGCGCGCTAAGCGGCCGCGTATCGTTTTGAGCGCATGCTTCATGAGCAAGCCACCAAGGCAGTAAGCCGTCAGCAATAACCTTTAACCTATCAGTCATAACCCAGAAAGCAATACGCCATGACCCGCCACGCCGGTGCTTCGCGAGTGTTGTCCGCGCGGCGCCGGTCCTCTCAGGGCCGCAAGCGCCGCCGCCACCGCCATTGATGCGCCAACGTGATATCGAGCATCACGCAATGATGCTTGGCGCGTCCGATCCCCTTGCTACGATCTCGCGCTGCCGACTCAGGCAAGGCGCATCGTCGCCGCCTGAGACGACCGAGGCACCGGCAATGCGTCCGCAAAGAATCCCTTGGGCATCCTCCGCGCGCAACACCATCGTAGTGGCGGGCGGCGGCTTCACGGGCATCGAGACGGCGGCTGAAATGCCGGCGCGCCTGCGTGAAGCGTTGGGCGAGGATGCCGACGTGAACGTCATCGCTGTCGATCGCCACGACGAAGTCGCCGCCGAGCTAGGCGCCGGTCCGCGTCCGGTCATCACGCAGGCGCTTGAAGAACTTGGCGTGACCTGGCGGCTAGGCGTGACGGTGGCCTCCGTGGACGAGAACGGCCTGACCACGGCCAACGGCGAGCGTATCGATGCCAAGACGGTGATCTGGACGGCGGGCGTGCGCGCCAGCGCGCTCACGCAGCAGATCCCGGCCGAGCGCGATGCATTCGGCCGCCTGCATGTGGACAGCCACCTGCGCGTCAAAGGCGTCGATACCGTGTTCGCCACCGGCGACGTCGCCTACGCTGCAACGGACGATGAAGGCAACCATGCCGCGATGTCGTGCCAGCACGCGATGAACCTCGGGCGCTCCGCAGGGCACAACGTTGCCGCGGACCTGCCCGGCCTCGCGCCAACCCTTGGCCGGCGTATCGCGGTCGCCGCGACGGTGCGTGGAGCGCTCGGCGAGCCACTGCATCACGCCAGACTCAATGCATGGCGTATGCGCCGGCGACGGGAGATGGGCTCGCCGGCCCCGCTGCCTCCGGACTCAGGCGATCGTATCCACGACCCCGCCGTCCACGCGCAGCGCGGCACCGGTAGTGGCCGAGGCTTGCGCAGAGCAGACATAGACGATCATGTTGGCGACTTCTTCGACGCTGGCAGCACGCTGGATGATCGAGGTGGAACGGTGCGCCTTTACGAAGTCCGCGGCCACGTCTTCCGCGGATTGCCCCGAGCTTGCAATGGCATCCTTGAGCATGTCGGTGACGCCCTCCGACAGCGTGGGGCCGGGCAGCACCGCGTTGACGGTCACGCCGGTACCGGCGAGCCGCTTGGCCAGCCCGCGCGAGATGGCGAGTTGCGCGGTCTTGGAGAAGCCATAGTGGATCATGTCGGCGGGGATGTTCAGCGCCGATTCAGACGAGATGAACACGATCCGTCCCCATTTACGCTCGGCCATGGAAAGCGCATAGGCCCGCGACAGCCGCACGCCGGACATGACGTTGGTTTCGAAGAAGCGGGTCCACTCGCTGTCGGGCGTCTCGAAGAAGTCCTGCGGCTGGAAGATGCCAAGGTTATTCACCAGCACGTCGACCCGGGGATGCTCCGCCACCAGGCGGGTGCACGTTGCCGGGTCGGCAAGATCGCCGACGAAGCCCGTGACATCCGCGCCGGCAACGGCGGCGAGCAGCGTCTCCAGGGCCTTGCCCACGGTGGCCTCGCTGCGGCCGTTGATGATGACGCGGGCGCCCGCGCCGGCCAGCCCCTTTGCCGTCGCGAAGCCGATCCCGGCAGTGGAACCTGAAACAAGGGCGATCTTGCCCGTGAGGTCAATCTTCATGTTCATTCCTGGTTGGGGGGCCTGCCGAGCGCAGACCAGCTGACCCAGTGTATTGGCTGTGTGGATTTCGGCAAGGCAGTGCCGGACAATTCACCTTTCGGCTTTCTCGAACGATGGATGCCACTGTCCGGTAGCCCGCCGATGTGGTGAAAGCCTCACGAGGCTCGCCCGTCTACCGTGCCTGCCCGGGCGCTCCCTTTCCCTGCACGTACAATCCCTGTTTTTACTTGATCCCAAGGGTCCCACATGACCACTATCGGCACCCCTCTGTCGCCCGGCGCGACCAAAGTCATGCTGCTGGGCTCCGGCGAGCTCGGCAAGGAAGTCCTGATCGCGCTGCAACGGCTCGGCGTTGAAACGATTGCGGTGGACCGCTATGCCGATGCGCCCGGCCAGCAGGTGGCGCACCACGCGCGCACCATTTCCATGAGCGACCCGGACCAGCTCAAGGCGCTGATCGAAGCCGAGAAGCCGGACCTGGTGGTGCCGGAGATCGAAGCCATCGCCACGCAGATGCTGGAGACGCTGGAAGCCGCCGGCGTGGTGCGCGTCATCCCCACGGCGCGCGCGGCGCGCCTGACCATGGACCGCGAAGGCATCCGCCGCCTGGCCGCGGAGACGCTCGGCGTGCCCACCAGCCCCTACAAGTTCTGCGACTCGCTCGAAGAACTGCAGGCGGCCATCGATGGCGGCATCGGCTACCCGTGCGTGGTCAAGCCGGTGATGAGCAGCTCCGGCAAGGGCCAGAGCAAGATCGACGGCCCCGCGGACGTCAAGGCCGCATGGGACTACGCCATGGCTGGCGGCCGTGTCAGCCACGGCCGCGTGATCGTGGAAGGCTTCATCGACTTCGACTACGAAATCACGCTGCTGACGGTGCGCGCGATCGGCGCCGACGGCCAGGTGCAAACGCAGTTCTGCGAGCCGATCGGCCACGTGCAGGTCAGCGGGGATTACGTGGAAAGCTGGCAGCCGCATCCGATGCATCCGGCCGCGCTGCAAAAATCCCAGCAGATTGCGCAGGCCGTCACCGCCAACCTGGGCGGGCAGGGCCTGTTTGGTGTGGAGCTGTTCGTCAAGGGCGAGCAGGTCTGGTTCAGCGAAGTCAGCCCGCGTCCGCACGACACCGGCATGGTGACCATGATCACCCAGTGGCAGAACGAGTTCGAGCTGCACGCGCGCGCCATTCTCGGCCTGCCGGTGAGCACCGCGCTCAAGAGCCCGGGCGCCAGCGCGGTGATCTACGGCGGCGTGGATGCCAAGGGCGTGGTGTTCGACGGCGTGGACGAGGCGCTGCGGGTACCGCAGACCGAGCTGCGCTTGTTCGGCAAGCCGGAGAGCTTCACCAAGCGCCGCATGGGCGTGGCACTGGCGTACGACGCCGATGTGGAAACCGCCCGCGTGCGCGCCAAGGAGGCGGCAGGCCGCGTCAAGCCGCGCGTGGCAGGCTGAGCCAGCGCTGACTTGCCGTGACCGCCCGGGACGCGGTGGCATAACCGGCCGCCGCGCAGGGCGCCCTGATTTGCTGTGACCTCGCAAGGAGGCGTCAGTCATGACCCTGCACATCGGCATCGTTGCCTGCTCCGCCGAAGGCGCTGCGCTTTGCTACCGCACCATCTGCATGGAGGGCGCGCGGCTGCTAGGGCCCCATGCGCATCCCGAGGTGTCGATGCACACCCCGTCGCTGGCCGAGTACGTCAAACACCTCGATCGCGGCGACTGGCAGGCCGTAGGTGAGTTGATGCTCACCTCGGCCAGGAAGCTCGCCGGCATGGGCGCGGATTTCCTGATCTGTCCCGATAACACCATTCACCAGGCCCTGCCATACGTGGCGCCGCGCTCGCCGCTGCCCTGGCTGCATATTGCCGAGGTGGTGGCCGATAGCGCGGTGGCGCGAGGTTTCACCCGCCTCGGCCTGACGGGTACGCGCTGGCTTGTCGACAGCGAGGTCTACCCCGAGAAGCTCGCCGCGAGCGGGCTTGGCTTCGTGCGGCCGGAGCCCGCCGAGCGCGATGAAATCAACCGCATCATCATGGACGAACTGGTGGGCGGCATCGCCACCCCGGAAGCGCTCACTTACTTCCAGCAGGTGATCCAGCGGCTGAAGGCGCAGGGCTGCGACGCCGTGGTGCTCGGCTGCACGGAGATCCCATTGATCGTGAATGATGGCAATGCGCCGCTGCCGACGCTGGATTCCACGCGGCTGCTGGCGCAGGCGGCACTGCGCAGGGCGGTGCAAGGCGCACATTGATGCCGGGCAAGCTGGCGGGTTCGCGCGTAGTATTGGCGGGCCCTGCCATACATCAGGAAGCCCAGCCATGAGCAGCAATCCCATCAAGATCCCGGGCCCCGATCATCCGATCGTGATCGAGGCGAACCCCGCGCGCGTCGTCGTCAAGCTCGGCGGCGCCGTCATTGCCGACACCCGCAGCGCGCTCACGCTGCGTGAGGCGTCCTACGCGGCGGTGCAGTACATTCCGCGCAAGGATGTCGACATGTCGCTACTGGCTCGTAGCGATCACGCCACCTACTGCCCGTACAAAGGCGATTGCGCTTACTACAGCATCCCCGCGGGCGGAGAGCGATCGGTCAATGCGGCGTGGACTTACGAGGCGCCGTATGCCGCCGTCGCGGCCATCAAGGACCACGTGGCTTTCTATCCGAGCCGCGTCGACGCCATCGAGGAACAGCAAGGCTAAGCGCTGAACGGCAAGGCGAGCGCCTAGTCGCGCGGCACGTCGTGGACAAACTGCCCGGCGCTTAGCGTGTTGACCTTGTCGGCCGAGATATCCATCAGGATGCGGCTGCGTTCGGGGGACATGTACACCGTGATGTACTGGACCGGCCGCGACTCCGGATCATGCATCAGGCGCACCAGCTTGAGCAGCGGCGCGCCAACCTCCGTGCGCAGCCAGCCCGCGTAGGCGGGGTCGGCCGCCTGGGCCGTGATCTCCTGCACCACGCGGCCAAACTTTACCCCCTGCGCCATCAGGATCTCGTAGAGCGCGTGCTTGCGCAGCGCGGCAGCCGACACGCGCTTGCCCAGCGCGGCGGGCACCCACGCATCCGTCAGCATCACCGGCGCGCCCTTGATGCTGCGCAGGCGCAGCGCATGCACCGCTTGCTCGCCCGGGGCGAGTTGCAGCAGTTGGGCAATGTCCGCCGGCGGCACGGCCGTGGTCACGTCCAGGACTTCGACATCCGTCTCCAGCGCGGTCTTGCGCAGGCCGTCGATCACGCTAAGGCTCGGGCTGCTGCGCCCCGCCGGCGCGTCCGCCCGCACAAAGGTGCCAAGGCCATGGCGCCGTTCCACCAGCCCCAGCGCCGCCAGCTCGGACAGCGCCCGGCGCACCGTGATGCGCGAGACGCCAAAACGCTCGCACAGTGCTTCTTCTTTCGGCAACGCCCCAGTTTGCACATAGACGCCACGCGTGATTTCGTCGCGCAGCACGAGAAAGAGCTGCCGGTGCAGCGAGGTGCCGGGCATATGGCCCAGCGGCGAAGGGGGGGTGGTCGTGCGCGGCATGAGGTGACGGGTTAGTGGCGTGGGCAGCATAGCACAACGCTCCTGCGGCGAATTTCCCGATCCTTGACGGAACCGGTTAGTTGTATCTAGAATATAAACACATAAACACAAAGCGACAGGCGACAGCCCATTTCCCTCCGCCCTGATGCTCACTCCGTACGCACACCTCACAGTCACCCACAGCAAGCACACAGGACCCGTCCAATGACCCTCGCAGCTACCTTTCGCCAGCACCTGCAGGCACCCGGCATGATCATTGCGCCCGGCGCCTACGACGCCATCGGCGCTCGCCTGATCGAGCAGGCGGGCTTCTCCGCCTGCTACATGACAGGTGCCGGCACATCGGCCGCGCGCGGCTTCCCCGACTTCGGCCTGCTGACGATGAGCGAGATGGTCGAGAACGCCGCGGTGATGGCGCGCTCCGTGTCGATCCCGCTGATTGCCGACGCCGACACCGGCTATGGCAACGAGCTCAACGTCACCCGCACCGTGCGCGAGTACGAGGCCCGTGGCGTGGCGGCGATCCATATCGAGGACCAGGTTGCGCCCAAGCGTTGCGGACACCTGGATGGCAAGGAAGTGGTCTCGCGCGCGGAATTCGTCTCCAAGATCCGCGCGGCGGCGCAGGCGCGCCGCACGCCGGATTTCGTCATCATCGCGCGCACCGATGCGCGGGCCATGCTCGGGCTGGACGAGGCCATCTGGCGCGCCAATGCCGCGCTGGAAGCCGGCGCGGACCTGGCCTTCGTCGAAGCCACGCAGACCATCGAGGAAGTCGCGGCCGTGCCGCGACTGGTGCGCGGCCCGTGCCTGCTGAACGTGGTGCCCGGCGGCCGCACGCCGATCTTCGACCTGCGCGAGGCCGAGGCCATGGGCTACAAGCTGGCCATCCTGCCGGGCCTAATGCTCAAGGCCGCGATCCAGGCGGGCGACGAAGCGCTGGCCGAGCTCAAGGCCACCTTCACCGCGCCGGGCGTGTCGGCCAGCGTGGGGCAGACCTTCCGCCGCTTCGGCGCCGATGAATGGGACGGCCTGCGCCAGCGCTTCAATGCCGGCGAGCGCGCCACCAACCCCGACGCGCCGGCAAGCGCAAAGGATTGACGATGGCCCGCACTCTCTTCGACAAGCTCTGGGACGCGCATGTGGTGCGCGAGCTCGGCGATGGCTGGGCGCTGCTGCATATCGACCGTCACTTGCTGCACGATCTCTCCGGCCCGCCGGCGCTGGCCGAGGTGGCGGCGCGCGGCTTGCCGCTGCATGATCCGGCGCTGGTGTTCTCCACGCCGGACCACGCAGTCTCCAGCCAGCCCGGGCGCGATGGCAATACCTATGTGCCGGGGGGCCGCCTGTGGTCCGCGCTGCGCGATCGCTCGGCCGCGGCCGGCGTGACGATGTTCGACCTTGGCCAGCCGGGGCAGGGCATCGTCCACGTGATGGGCCCAGAGCTTGGCATCGTGCTACCCGGCCTGACGGTCATCTGCGGCGACAGCCATACCTGTACCAATGGCGGCCTGGGCGCGATGGCCTTCGGCGTGGGCTCGTCCGAGAGCACGCACGCGCTTGCCACGCAAACGCTGCGCCAGCAAAAGCCGCTGCGCATGCGCATCCGTTGCGACGGCATGCTGGCCGAGGGCATCACCGCCAAGGACCTGGCGCTGCATATCATCGGCCGCCTCGGCGCGGCGGCGGGCGGCGGCTTTGCCATCGAGTTTGCCGGCACGGCCATCGAAGCGCTGGAAGTGGAAGGGCGCCTGACGCTGTGCAACCTGAGCGTGGAGCTGGGCGCGCGCTTTGGCATGGTGGCGCCCGATGCGCGCACCATCGAATGGCTGCGCGGCCGCCCATATGCGCCCACCGGCGCGCAGTTCGACAGCGCGGCCGCGTACTGGCGCACGCTCGCCACCGATGCCGGCGCCGTGTTCGATCGCGAAGAGGTGATCGACGCCGCGGCGGTGGCGCCCACCATCACGTGGGGCACCAGCCCCGAGCACGCGATGGCGATCGACGGGCATATCCCCGACCCGGCCGCCGCCGGCGACCAGGCGGCCAGCGCTGCCATCGGCGCCGCGCTGGATTACATGGGCCTGGCACCCAACGCCCCCATCGCCGGCACGCCGGTGGACTGGGTCTTCATCGGCTCCTGCGCGAACTCGCGCCTGTCCGACCTGCGCGCCGCGGCCGCCGTGGCGCGCGGGCGGCGCGTGGCCCCGGGCGTGACCGCCTGGGTGGTGCCGGGTTCGGAAAACGTCAAGCGCGCGGCCGAGGCCGAAGGGCTGCGCGCCGTATTCGAGGATGCGGGTTTTGCCTGGCGCGAGCCGGGCTGCAGCATGTGCGTGGCCGCCAACGGCGAGCAGGTGCCGCCCGGGCAGCGCTCGGTCTCCACCTCCAACCGCAATTTTGTCGGGCGCCAGGGGCCGGGGGCCCGCACCCATCTTGCCAGCCCCGCGATGGCCGCCGCCGCCGCGGTCACCGGCTGCATTGCCGACGTACGGAGCCTGACATGACCATGCAACCCTTCACTGTCGTAACGGGCGCCGCCGTGCCGCTGATGCGCGCCAACGTCGACACCGACGTGATCATCCGCATCGAGCGGCTCACCGCGTTGCCGCGCGAGCAGCTCGGCCCCTACGCGCTGGAAGCGCTGCGCTACCGCGCCGATGGCAGCGAGGATCCGGGCTGCGTGTTCAACCAGCTGGCGTTTCGCGGCGCCCCGGTGCTGCTGGCCGGCGCCAACTTTGGCTGCGGATCCTCGCGCGAGGGCGCGGTGTGGGCGCTGATGGGCCTGGGCGTGCGCTGCGTGATCGCGCCGAGCTATGGCGACATCTTCTACAACAACTGCTTCCAGAACGGCGTGCTGCCGATCCAGCTCCCCGCCGAAACGCTGCAAGCGCTGGCCGCGCAATGCGCAAGCGGCGCGCCGGTGCACGTGGACCTGGCGAGCGCCACGCTGACCGCGCCCGATGGCGTGACCGTCGCGTTTCCCGTCGACCCGCTGCGCCGTGAAGCCCTGCTGCACGGGCTGGACGATATCGGCCTGACGCTCAAGGACGACGCGCTGATCCGTGCCTGGCAGCAAGCCGATCGCACCCACCGGCCCTGGGCCTGGTCGGTGCGCCGGCAAGGCGCGGCATGAGCGCCCGGATGCAGCATCCGCTGGTGCTCCGCGCAGCCGGCCTGCTGCTGCGCGGACGCCACGCGGGCGATGGCAGCCTGGCGTGCAGCGATGCCGTGCTGGCCGCATTGCCCGACACGCTGGCGCTGCACAGCGCGTCGTTTGCCAATCACGGCGCGATGCCCGTGCGCCACGCGGGCGCGGGCGTGGGCGCCAACTGCTCGCCCGCGCTGGCCTGGACGGGATTGCCGGCAACGGCCACGCACTGGCTGTTGCTGGTCGAGGATCCGGATGTGCCGCTGGCTTACGCCATCGTGCACGCGCTTGCCTGGGGCCCGGCCGCGGTCGGCGCGCTGGCCGAAGGCGCACTGTCGCGCGAGCCGTTGCCGGCCGGCGTGACACTGGCCGCCAACGGGCTGGGCGATGCAGCTTACGACGGCCCCCGGCCCCTGCCGGGGCACGGGCCACATCGCTATGTGTTCCAGCTGTTCGCGCTTGCCGCCGAGCCGCCAGCCGGTCTTGCGCGCGAAGCACTGGTGGCGTGGCTGCGCGCGCATGCCATCGCGCGGGGGCGGCTCGATGGCGTGTTCCAGCGCGACTGGCGCGGCCGGCCGCTTACTCCCGCAATTGCCGCGCCGGCTTGAGTGCTCGCACGGCTAGCCAGAGACACCACGGGCTACCACTTTAAAAAAACGGAGACAACATGCCATCCTCGATCCAACGACAAACCAGGCGCCGAGCCGTCGCCCCGCTCGCTATCGGCGCGACGCTGCTGTCGGCCGCCATGCTAGCCACCGCCGCCGGCTCCACCGACAGCCCCGGCGCATGGCGCCCGGACCGTCCCGTCACACTGGTGGTCCCCTATAGCGCCGGCGGTGGCACGGACGCCACCGCGCGAGCGGTGTCCAAGCAGCTTGGCGTGCTCTGGGGCCAGCCGGTATTGGTGGAGAACCTGCCGGGCGCCGACGGCCTGATCGGCACGCGGCGCGTGATGGAGGCAAAGCCCGATGGCTATACCCTGCTGCTGCAGGTGCCGGGCATCGTGGTCACCAGGTACACGCCCGGGCTCAAGGGCATCGACCCCCTGGCGCGGCTAGACCCCATCACGGCGATTTCGCAGTCGCCCGCCGCGGTGGTAGCCAGCGCCAAGCTGCCCGTGAAGACGCTCGGGGAATTCGTGCAGTACTGCAAGACGGTGGCCAAGACCTGTTCGCTCGGCACCGGAGAAAGTCTCGCGCGCATCTCCGGCAAGCAACTGGCGGCGGAGGCAGGCTTGCCTAACCTCATCATCGTCAACTACCGGGGCACCGGCGCCATCGTCACGGACATGATCGCCAACAACGTCAACCTGGCGTTCACCGGCATCACGGCCGCGCTGCCGCACTACAAGGCCGGCACGCTGAAGATCCTCGCCACGCAGGGGCACAAGCGCGCCGCCGCGCTGCCCGATGTGCCCACCACGGCCGAGGCCGGTTACCCGCAGTTCCAATCGGTCACCTGGTATGGCCTGTTCGCGCCCAAGGGCACCCCGGCCGCGATCACGCAGGGCGTTGTCGCCACGCTGCGCGAGGCCGTGAAGGATCCGGAAGTGCAACGGACCATCGCCGCCGCGGGCGCCGAGTCGGTGGTGAATTCGCCTGCCGAGTTTGCCGCGCAGGTGCGCCAGGAAAGCGAGCGCCTGGGTGCGCTGGTCAAGCAGTATCCGTTCGAGTAAGGGCGTGGCCTGAGCTCCAGCCGACTGCGCCATTTTCCACGTAGCCTCACGTAGCCCCACATAGACAGACACGCCATGCAAAACCAAAACCAAAACCAGAACCAGAATCAGAACCCCACGCCCTTGCCGCCTACCGATCCCGACGGGCCCACCGGCAGGCTCGCCCAATGGCTGGCCGGCTTCCGGCTGGAGCAAGCCAGCGCCACCGCGCGCGAGCGCGCCAAGGCGCTCACGCTCGACGGCATCGCTTGTGCCATCGTCGGCGCGCAACTGCCGTGGTCGCGCACCGCCGCCAACATCGTGCGCCAGATGGAAGGGCAGGGCGACCGGACCATCGTCGGCTGGGGTGCGCGCACCAGCGCGCCGGGCGCCGCGCTGCTCAATGGCACCTTCATCCAGGGGTTTGAGCTTGACGACTACCATCCGCTCGGGCCGCTGCACAGCGCATCGCTCGTGCTGCCCGCGCTGTGGGCAGCATCCGAAGGCGAGAGCCGCGTCAGCGGGCGGCGCTTCCTGGAAGCGGCCATGGCCGGCTATGAGGTGGGCCCGCGCGTGGGCATGGCGCTGCATGGCGCGCAGATGTTGTCGCGCGGCTGGCATTCCGGATCGGTGTTCGGCACGCACGCAGCCGCCGCTGCCGTGGGCAAGCTGCTGGGGCTCGATGCCGCGCGTTTTGAAGATGCGCTGGGGTTGGCTGGCACGCAGTCGGCCGGGCTGATGGCGGCGCAATACGAGGCCATGTGCAAGCGCATGCACCACGGCTTCGCCGCGCGCAACGGGCTCTACGCGGCGGTGCTGGCGGCGGGCGGCTACACCGGCATCAAGCGCGTGTTCGAGCGCGAGTATTGCGGCTTTCTCTCGACGTTCGGCGAAGGACACGCGCCGGATGCCTCGCAGATCACCGATGGCCTGGGCGAGCGCTGGGAAGTCGAGCGCATCGTCATCAAGCCCTACGCGGCCATGGGCGGCATCCACGCGCCGCTCGACGCGCTGTTCGACGTGGGCGCGCAGCGCGCGCTCAAGGCCGGGGAGATCGCTGGTATCGAGGTGGATGTTTCGCATGCCGTCGATCACCATGGCTGGTGGGTGCCGCAGCGGCCGCTGACGCCAATCGGCGCGCAGATGAACATCGGCTACGCGCTTGCGGTGGCGGTGCTGGACGGCGCGGCGCTGGTGCCGCAGTTCGCGCCGGCGCGCATCGATGCCGACGACGTTTGGGCGCTGCTGCCGCGTATCGCGGTGCGCCACGATCCCGCCTTCGACGCGGGCGGCCAACGGGCTCGTGGACGCGTGCGGCTGGCCGTGGCCTTCACCGACGGCCAGCGCATCGAGGTCGACCGTACGGCGTCGCGCGCCATCGAATCGCCGCAATCGAGCGACGAAGTGGCCGCCAAGTACAGGGCCCTGACGGACGGGCTGATAGCGCCGCAGCGGCAGCAAGCCATCGAGCGCATGGTGCGGGATCTTGAGCAGCTCGACGATGTGCGCGAGTTGCTCGCCCTGCTTGCGCCGCCGGTGGGTTGTGCGTTCGATTGAGTGCCTGCCGACAACAAAGTACACCAGGAGCGAGACATGACCCAACGAATCCCCCGCCGTGCCGTGCTGGCCCGGATGGCAGCATGCGCGATGCTGGCCCTATCCAGCCTGCCGGCCGGTGCCCAGGCGCACTGGCCGGACAAGCCGATCCGCCTGGTGCTGCCCTTCTCGGCCGGCGGCCCGGGCGACATCACCACGCGGCTGATCGCGCAGGCGCTTGGCCGGCAGCTTGGCCAGACCGTGATCGTGGACAACAAGCCGGGCGCCGGCTGCATCATCGGCGCTGAGTTTGTCGCCAAGAGCGCGCCTGATGGCTATACGCTGCTGATCGCAGGCAATGGCGCGGTCGCCAACGCGTTGTTGCGCGCGAAGATGCCCTACGCCGACAGCGACCTCGTTCCCGTGGTCAGCACCAATGCGGCGCCGTCGGTGATGGTGGTGGGCGCCGGTGCCTCGCGCAAGGATATCAAGGACCTGAAGACGTTGCAGGCCTACGGCAAGGCCAAGGGTGGCATCACGTTCGGCACCGCCGGCGCTGGCAGTACCGGACATTTCGTGGCGGAGATGGTGGAGGCCGCGCTCGGCGTGCCGGTGACACTGGTGCACTACAAGAGCGGCTCGGAAACGCTCAACGCGGTCATCGGCGGCCAGATCGACCTGGCGTCCGAAGCCCCCGTTGGCGTGCTCGGCTTCCTGCGCGGCGGCAAGCTGCGCGCGCTGGCGGTGACCGACGACAAGCGCGCGCAGGCGTTGCCGGACGTGCCCACCACCGCGGAGCAGGGCTTTGCAGGCATCCGCATGAAGCACTGGGGCGGCATCTATGCGCCCAAGGGCACGCCGGCGCCGATCCTGGACCGCATCGCGCAGGCCACGCAGGCCGCGTTCCAGGGCGATGCCGGCCTGCGCGCGCAGTTCGAGACCTACGGCTACCGGCCCGTGTCAGGCACTCGCGTCGAGTTTGCGCGCTTTGTGCAGGACGAGAAGCTGCGCCTTGGCAAGATCGTGCATGACTCGCATATGACGATCGATTGAGTGGTTGGCAAGGGGCGCTTTAGCGGCGCGCCGGTGCATTCACGCGCACCGGCTGGTGCGCCGGCGATTCATCCCGCATCAACAGGCGCACCAAGACGGCGCTGAGCAGCGCGACCCCGGCGGCCACGCACAGGATCCAGGCGAAGCCTTCCGCGAAGGCGGTGCGCGCAAGGGGTTCCAGCACGCCGCGCAGCGGTGCTTGCACATCGGCCATCGCGCCGTTCAGGTCGCCGGCAACCACGCGCGGGATGATGTGTGCGGCCATGCCGGGCAGCACCCCCGAGCCTTCCGGATGCGCATGCAGCGCCGCGTCGAACACGGCCTGGGTGCGGTAGGCGAGCAGGCCGCCGAGCAGGCCGAACGACAGCACGATCGCACTGAACCGCGTGGTGGTGCTGATGCCGGACGCCATGCCGGAGCGCTCGCGCGGGATGCAGGCCATGATGTTCTTCTGCGTATCGCCATTGAGCAGCCCCGCGCCGCTGCCGGTGACGGCAATGGCCAGCGCGAAGGGCAGGTAGGACATGGAAATGACCGCCCACGCGCTCAGCAGGTTGCCGAGCCCGACCAGCACGAGCCCGAACACCAGCATCGAGGGCGCATCCAGCCGCCCCGACAGCCGCACGCCGATGCGCGGAAAGATCAGCATGGTCAGCGCGAACGGCAGCATGGCGGCGCCTGAGGCGATCGCCGAGAACCCGAGGCCCGTCTGCAGGTACAGCGGGATCAAGGTCATCATCACCTGGGCACAGGCAGCGTACGCGGCCATACCGAGCAGCGCGCCGATCAGGCGCGGATTGCGGAACAGCGTGAGATCCACCATGGGCCGGCGCTGGATGCGCTCCACGCCGATAAACAGCGCGAAGAGCACGGCGCCGCCGGCCAGCCGCATCAGGGTGCGCGTATCGCCCCAGCCAATGCGGTTGGCCTCGATCAAGGCCCAGATCATCAGGAACAGGCTGCCGCAAAAGCACAGGCCGCCCCACAGGTCGATGCGCGCCGCGCCCGCGTCGCGCGACTCCGAGATGTGCCGCAGCACCATGGCGCCCAGCAGGATGCCGACCGGCAGGTTCAGCAGGAACACCCAGCGCCATCCCAAGGTCTGGCTGATCACGCCGCCAAGGCCGGGCGCGACCAGCATGGCCACGCCCATGCACGCACCCCAGAAGGCCCACGCCCGGGCGCGCTCGCGCTCATCGTGAAAGGCGTGCGCGATGGTCGCCAGCGCCGAGGTCAGCAGCATGGCCGCGCCCACGCCCTTGACGGCGCGCGCCAGGTTCAGCGCCAGGCTGCTTCCCGCCAGGCCGCAGCCCAGCGAGGCCAGCATGAAGACCGCCAGGCCGGTCAGCAGCATGCGCTTGCGGCCGAACTTGTCGGCCAGGCTGCCCGCGGGCAGCAGGCCGCCGGCAAAGGTCAGCATGTAGGCGCTGACCACCCACTCGATATCGGAGAACGTGGCATGCAGGTCGCTCGCGATGCGAGGCAGCGTGACGGCCACGATGTTGGTGTCGAGGACGATCAGCGCGCAAGCGCCCGAGGCGGTCAGCAGCGCGGCGCGCGAGTTCATTGCGCTCATGCCGTCTCCCGGCCAAGCTGTGCTGCCGGCGATATTGCCTGGAATGAAATAAATCCGGATGTGCAGTGCCCGGCGGGCTGTGAGTGCCGATTCGTCTTGTGCCGCATGTCGTCGCTTCCTGTTGCTTCCCTTGACTGGATGCGGGTTAGGATACGGCCGGCAGGGCCGGGCGTTGTTGCGCCGGCCGTGCTATTTTGTTGCCTTGTAGCTAATAAGCAAAATCAGAAATCAGAAATCAGAAATCAGTAAGCACTCAGAAGGTAGAACAGCAAACCGATGGAACTGCGCCACTTTCGCTACTTCATCGCGGTAGCCCAGGACTTGCACTTCACCCGTGCCGCCGCGCGGCTCGGCATCTCCACGCCGACGCTCACCCGCCAGATCCAGGAGATGGAAGCCAGCCTTGGCATCCGCCTGTTCGAGCGCAACCAGCGCTCGGTGGCGCTGACCCCGGCCGGCGAGGTGCTGCTAGTGGAGGCGCAAGCCGTGGTGGCGCAGTTCGAGACCGCGCAACTGCGCGCGCAGCGCGAGGCCCGTGGCGAGACGGGCAAGATCCACGTGGGTTATGTTGCCTCGGCGGCGTATTCGGGCGTGCTTCAGCGCCAGGTCGCGGCATTCCGCAAGGCCTGCCCCGATGTGCAACTGCTGGTGCGCGAGGCGCCCATGGGCACGCTGCCCGAACAGGTCAGGGATGGCCAGGTCGACATCGCCTATATCCGCTCCCCCGTGAACCTGCCCGAGGGCGTGGACGCGCTGCCGCTGGCGCCGGAAGGTTTTATCCTCGCCCTGCAAAGCGATTCATGGCTGTGCGGCCTGGCCGAGATCCATCCCGCACATCTCAAGGCGGAGACGTTCATCCTTCCCGAACAGGTCTCGGGCACGCTGTCCACCGCCGAGCAGGGTGGCTTCGTGCCCAGGCTGGGCCCGCAGCCGGGTGGGCTGGTGGCGGTGCTGACGCTGGTGTCGCTGGGCGAAGGCGTGGCGATTGTCCCGAACGCCGTGGCCGGACACATCAGCCTGCCCAGCCTTGTCTACCGGGATATTGCGGGCCTGGAGGTGACGTCGTATCTGTCACTGATGTCGCGCCAGTACGAAAAAGCCGCGACCATCCGACGCTATATCGAACTGGTGTCGCGGCCCACGGTTACCTCAGGCCGAAAAAGCCGAGTACAAACAGGACAATGACCACGGCGCCTACCAACCAGACGATGTTGTTCATGACACGCTCCTTGCGCAGACTGTGGCATGACAGTCGCACACGCGGCGGGGCGTGTCTGTACGGTAGCGTTCAGCGTCGTGGGAGCGCCGGCCTGGCAGGCTGGCAGCGTCAGACCACCATCGGCGTGGTGGCGCCATCGACCGACAGGATGGCGCCCGAGATATAGCTGGCGCGTGGCGACGAGAGGAACAGCACGGCGTCCGCCACCTCTTCCGGCGTGGCCAGGCGGCCCAGGCCGGTGCGCGCATTGGCACGCGCCAATGCCTGCTCCACGGTCGTGCCGCTGATGCGGGCATCCACCTCCATGCCTTGCTGCAGGCGCTCGGTGTGCGTGGCCGACGGGTTGACGGCGTTCACGCGCACACCCTGCTTGCCGTAGGCATTGGCCAGGCCGGCGCTGGCCAGCATCAGCGCCGCGTTGGCCGCGCCGCCCGCCAGGTGGGCGGGGTTGGCCAGCTTGCCACCCATGCCCACGATATTGACGATGGCGCCGCGCCCCTGCTGCGCCATGCGCTTGACTACAGGGTCGATCACGTTGATGTAGCTGAAGTACTTGGCGGCCATGGCGTCCTGCCACAGCTGCGGGGTCAGCTCGTCCGGTGGGCGGCGCTTAGCCGCGCCGGCGGAGGTCACCAGGATGTCGATGGCGCCAAGCACCGCCACTGCCTCCTCCACCGCGCGCGCGGCCTCGGCGATATCGGTCAGGTCGGCGGATACCGTGACCACTTCCTTGGCGAACTCGCCCTCGCCTTCGGCCAGCTTGGCGCAGGCGTTGGCCAGGTTCCCGGCGCTGCGCGAAACGATGGCTACGCGCGCGCCCTCGCGCAAGAAGCCGGCCGCGCAGGCCAGGCCGATGCCGCGGCTGCCGCCGGTGATGAGCACGCGTTGATTGCGGAGTTCGAGATCCATGTGTGTCCTGGCTGGTCAGGGAGCGCGCGGGCGTCGATCGATCAATGGCGGATCCGCGTGCGTGGCGGGTCGGCTGTCAGGCCGGTTAGACAACAGGGTTGCCATCTTAGCGCGCCTGCGCCGGCCTTGCTGGTGACCGCTCAATCTCGGGCCATCGTGCCGGCGCGGTGTCAACGCGCCTACGCCGGCGCCAGGGGCACATGCACGGCAATGCCCTCGATAGGATCGAGCGCGCCGCGCCAGGGCGCGGCTTCGATGGCTTGCTTGCCATGGACATAGCCGGCGTTCCAGCGCGCCTGGATGCCGGCGGCGCTGAAGTCGATATCCTTGGTGAGGTCTTCGCCGCCGAACGGCGGTGCATTGAGCTCGACCACGTGCATGGTGGTATGGCAGCCCCAGCCCAGCAGCTCCTCGACCGCGGCCGTGCTGCGCTCCGCCTGGGGAATGTGCTTGGCCAGTTCGCGGATCACATGCCGTAGCCGGTGCAATTGCCGCTGGTGCTCCAGCTGGGTCTCGGCGCGGCTTGAGTACTGGATATCCCGCTGCCGTCCCATGGCTTCCCAGATGGTGTCGGGCTCCGGGCCTTGCAGCGGCCACAGCTGCACAGCGAAGATCACCGAGCTGCGGCGCGGGTAGTCGTCGAGCACGGCTTCGATCGGCGTGTTGGAGCAGATGCCGCCGTCCCAGTAGGCTTCGCCGTCGATCCGGATCGCCGGGAAGCCCGGCGGCAGCGCCGCGGATGCCAGCAGATGTTCCACGCTCAGCGCGGTGTCCCGGTTGGTGTAGTAGCACATCCTGCCGCTGCGGACATTGACCATGCCAACGGTGAGCCTCGTGTGCTTCTCGCCGAGGTAAGCGAAATCCACCAGCGAGAGCAGGGTGTCGCGCAGTGGCGAGACCGAATAGAAGCCGGCCCGCTCCACCCCGAGCGGCACGCGCGTGCCGAACCAGGCAGCCGGGTTTGGCGTGAAGAAGCCAGGGATGCCCTGGGTGAGGGTCGCAAGGTTCGACATCGTGTTGTCACCGCCCGAGAGCAGGCGGGCTAGTTCGAGCGGCCCGTGGCGGCCCACCTGCTCCCAGAACTGCCTCAGGCGCGGCAAGCGATCCGCGGGCCGGTTGCCGGCCACGATCGAGCCGTTGATGGCGCCGATGGAGGTGCCGATGGCCCAGTCGGGCTCGACCCCTGCCTCGTGCAGCGCCTGGTAGACCCCGGCCTGGAAGGCGCCCAGCGCGCCGCCGCCCTGCAGGACGAACACCACTTGCTGATCGATGGGCCGCCTGGCCGCGCCGGTCGTGTCGGTCCGGGTTGCGGCGGGTTGCGCGGGTGGTGCGGATTGTGCGGGTTGTGGGGGTTGTGTCTTGGTATCCATGGTGTTCCGGCTCCCGGGCGATCAGGGGGCGGCCGCGTTTGCCGGTGTTCGCGGCATGAGCGGCAGCCGGACCTGGAACGTGGTCTCGCCAGGACGCGACTTGACGTGTATCGCGCCGCCATGCCGGTTCACCACGGTCTGGTAGGAAATATCGAGGCCAAGGCCCGTGCCCTGGCCCTGCGGCTTGGTGGTAAAGAACGGCTCGAACAAATGCGGCATGACGTCCGGCGCGATGCCGGGGCCATTGTCGGTAATCTCCACCACGGCGAAATCGAGTTCGCGGCGGGTGCGCACGACAATTTCCCCCGTGCCCTGCATGGCGTCGATGGCGTTGTCGATCAGGTTGGTCCACACCTGGTTGAGCTCGCTGCCGTACGCCACCACGTGGGGCAGCTCGCGATCGAAGTCCAGCCTCACGCTCACGCCCTGCTTGAGCTTGTGGTGGAGGATGGTCAGGGTGTCCTCGATGCCGACCCGCAGGTCGACCTCCTGCTGTGGCGCACGGTCCATGTACGAGTAGGACTTCATCGCCCTGACGATCTCGGAAATGCGCGCCGCGCCGAGCCGCGTGTCTTCCATCAGCGCACGCAGGTCCATGGTCGCCACCAGCCAGTGCATGCCGGCGGTGAACTGCCCCGCGGTGAGGCTGGCCGCGGCCGGCGCGAGGTCTTCCCGGGCGATCCCCATCTTGACCAGGCAGGGTGCCATGAGCCAAGGCCTCTGCACGCCATGCTCGGCCAGCCAGTTGGCGAGCGCGTCTTCCGCCTCGCTGCGTTGCAGCGCGCCGGCGCTTTGCGCCGCGCCCCCCGGTGGCCTGCGCTCGCTCAGTGCATCCAGGGCGTTCAACGTTTCCGGGGGAATCGCGCAATGACTGAGTTCCACCGCGGCGTCCTTGAGTACGCCCAGGGCTGCCAGCGTGCAATCCGCGGTGCGCGCCAGCGCCGCCGCCGGATTATTCAGCTCATGCGCCAGGCCGGCGGCCAGCGTGCCCAGCGCGGCGAGCTTCTCGCGGTTGCGGGCGGTTGACTCAAGCAGGTTCAGGCGGTCGATGGTGTGGCGAAAGATCAGGCGGCTGAACGGCTCGCAGGCCGCCAGCAGCTCGCGGAACGCGGGTGCCGCCAGCTCGCCCAGCCGCCCGTCGCACACCGCCACCAGCGTGCCCGGCGCCGGCGCACCGGACAGCAGCGACGCGCCGCCGAAGAAGCTCGGCGCAACGAACCGGTTCGTCGGAATCTGCTGGCCGCCGGAGCGGATCATTGCCGCGACTTCGCCGGCCAGCACAAGCGAGAAGACCGGCCTGTATTCGCCCTGGCGGACCAGCACCTCGCCTTCTTTCATCGTGACTTCGACCAGGTTGGCGCACAGCCAGGCCAGGCGCTCCTCCGAGATGTCGGCAAGAAACGGCAGGCGGCGCAGGTCTGCGAGGCCGATCATTTGGTCGCCAGGTATTGATGGACCAGATGGATGGTGGTTGCGCCTTCGCCCACCGCTGCCGCCACCCGCTTGATCGAGCCGGCACGCACGTCGCCCGCGGCAAAGATGCCGGGCACGCTGGTTTCCAGGAACATGGGATCGCGCTCCAGCGGCCAGCTCGCCGGGCGCTTGCCGTCCTTGAACAAGGCGCGCCCCGTCAGCACGAAGCCATGGTCGTCGCGCGCGACCACGGTGCCCAGCCATTCGGTGCATGGCTGGGCACCGATGCAGACGAATAGCGCGGCGGCCGGCACGGCTTCGACGCTGCCGGTATTGACATCGCGCAGGGCAAGCTCGGACAGGTGGTCCTGGCCGGCCACGCTGTCGATCACCGTGAACGGTCGCACACTGACATTCGGCGTCTCTTCGATCTGGTCGATCAGGTAGCGCGACACGCCCGCGCTTAGCGAGGCACCGCGGCACAGGATGACCACATGGCGCGCGTGCTTGGAAAGAAACATGGCAGCCTGCCCGGCCGAATTGCTGGCGCCGACGATGTAGATATCCTGGCCGGCGCAGGCAAGGGCTTCGGTAGCCGCCGCCCCCGTAGTACACCCCGGCGCCCGTGAGATGCCCTATGCCGGGTACCTCCAGCTTCCGGTAGGCAACGCCGCTGGCGACCACCAGCGCCAGGCAGCTGATCTGCGGGCCATCGGACAGCCTGACGAACTTGTAGGGACCTTCGACGCGCAAGCCAACCACCGAACGGGTGAGGATGATTTCCGCGCCGAATCGCCGCGCCTGGGTCAACGCGCGCCGGGACAGCTCGGCGCCGCTCACGCCGGCGGGAAAGCCAAGATAGTTCTCGATGCGCGAACTGGTGCCAGCCTGTCCGCCAGGCGCCTCGTGCTCGATGATGGCGCACTTCAGTCCCTCCGATGCGCCGTACACCGCCGCCGCCAGCCCGGCCGGGCCCCCGCCCACGATCAGCAGGTCGTAGAACGGCATGGTCGAATGCGTCGCCAGCCCAACCTTGTCGGCAACCTGCGCCGTGGTCGGCCGGGAGAGCGCCGTGCCATCTTCGAAGATCAGGACCGGCAACTGGTGAATGGACGGATCGAGCGAGCTCAGCAGCAGCTCGGCTTCGCTGCCGCTGCTGACATCCAGCCGCTGGTAAGGAATGTGGTTGCGCGCCATGAAGTCGCGCAGCGCGTGGCCCTGCGGCGACCAGCGATGGTCGATCAGGCGGATCCCCTTGAAGCTGCCGTGCCACACTGCCTGCCACGCTTCCAGGAGGTCGTCCAGCACGGGATAGAAACTGAGTTCCGGCGGGTGCCAGGGCTTGAGCAGGTAGTAGTCCAGGCGCACCTTGTTGATCGCGCGGATCGCCACGTCCGTATCCGAATACGCCGTGAGAAGCACCCGCTTGGCGTCGGGGAACAGCGCGATCGCCTGTTCCATGAACTCGATGCCGCTCATTTGCGGCATGCGCTGGTCCACCAGTAAGAGGGCGACGCAGCGGTTCTGCAGGCGTAGCTGCCTGGCCGCTTCCAGTGCCGCCAAGCCCGAACCGGCACGCACGATCTGGAAATGCTCGCCGTAGCCCAGGCGCAGGTCGCGGGCGACCGCCTCGACCACTTCGGGATCGTCGTCGACCGCAATGATGACGGGCTTGTCCATAGGCCTTGCCGCTTGAAATGCATCAGCGGCCCTGCACGGAGATTCAACGTGCGGGGCTGCCTAGTAAGGCTAGCACCTCGGGCTCTTCTTGCCAGATTCGTGTTGCCGGTGGGCAAAAAACGTCACACGCGTGGAGACCCTGTCGTCCTGTGGTTAGCTTTATTCGAAGGAAATCCGCGCGGCAAAGGCCAGCAGCGCCGCCGAGAAGGACCAACGCTGGGCCGTCTGCGCGCGCGGGCTGCGGCGCAGCAAGTCGGTGAGGCGCACCGCGCCGAACACGCACGCCAGGTCGAATGCAACGCCGGTCAGCACCAGCACCACGCCGAGCTCAAGCACTTGCGACCACACCGGCGCGCCATGCGGATCCACGAACTGCGGCAACAACACGGAGCAAAAGAGCAGGGCCTTGGGGTTGAGGATGCTGCTGAGCGCGCCCTTGGCAACGCAGGCGCGCAGCGGCGCCGGCGGCGCTGCCGTGCCGGTGCCGGCGTCCATCCCGAAGGCCGGGCTGCGGAAGATCTGGATGGCCACATAAGCCAGGTAAAGCCCGCCCGTGATGCGGATGCCCTGGTAGAGCCAGGGCGCCGTGCGCAGCAGTGCGGCCAGGCCGCATGCCGAGAGCGTGACATGCGCCGCGCGTGCCATGGCCAGGCCGGCGACGGTGGCCAGGCCGTGGCGCACACCCCGGGCGGTGCTGGTTTGCAGCACCAGTGCCATGTCCGGTCCGGGTAGCGCGTAGACCACGGCCAGGGCGCCGATGAAGGTGACGAGGAGATGTAGGGAGACCATGATGCATGCCGTGTCGAGGGCAACATCATGACCCAGATTCCGGAGGGGATTCTGGCGATTTATCCGCATATCCACATATAATTTGGAGGAATCCGCTAATTTTGTAGAATTTCCTGGAGTATTTCTTTTGGATCTCGACAAAACCGATCGCGCCATCCTGATGGCGCTGCAGGCGGACGGACGCGCCACCAACGCCAGCGTGGCGGAATCCGTGGGGCTGAGCGAGACACCGTGCGCGCGCCGGCTCAAACGGCTGGAGGCCGATGGCTATATCGAGGCCTATCGCGCCGTGCTATCACGCCAGGCCCTGGGGCTTGGCCTGATGGCGTTCACGCAGGTCCGCTTTGGCGTGCACAGCCGTGAGCTCTCCGATCGCTTCGAGCGGGAGATCCAGGCAATCCCGCGCATCGTCTCCTGCCATAACGTGTCGGGCAGCGCCGATTACCTGCTGCTGGTGGTCGCGCGGGACCTGGAGGATTACGGCATCTTCATGCGCGATGTGCTGCGCACATTGCCCGGTGTGACGGCAGTGGAGTCCATGCTGTCGCTGGGCGAGGTCAAGCGCAATGCCGGCTTGCCGTTGCTGTGACGCATTGACGCGGTGACGTGGTGATGTGGTGGCGTGGTGACATTTCAAGGCCTGCCGCCGCATCCCGCTCAGTGGTCGCGGTTCGCGTCCAGGGCCATTTCACGCGCGACAAAGAAGCACAGGATTGCGATCGCCGTGCACATGATCGCCACGGTGAAGGCCAGTTGCCGCCCGTGCCACAGATCCGAGAACCACTGCGAGAACTCGGCCGCCAGCACCGCCGCCTTGCCGCCGATGCGTTCGAGCTGGAAATCATATTGCCTTTTCCACCCGGGGCCGTAGGCCAGGTCGCCGGCCTCATCGTTCGCGGCGGATAGATAGATGAGGGCGCCGCCAATCCAGCCCGCGGCGAGGATAACGGCGCCCAGCAGGTAAATGCGAGCGGGAAGGGACCAGCGCTTGCCCTGTGCATGCCGTTGTTCCGCATCGCTCATGGGTTTCCTTGGTGACTCGCCGGGCGACTCTCGCCGGCCTTCCTCGCATTGTAATAAAGGGAAGGAGTGCCTCGCTTCCCGCCTGCGCTGCCGCCGAGGGATAAGATTGGGCTGCCAGTGCGGCGATAGTCCCTCATCCCTTGGGCCTGACCATGCCACATCGATCTTTCCAGCCCGGCACGCTGTGGCCGGCCATCGTGCGCCAGACGCAGCACGCCCTGCAGTGCGGCGCGCTGCGCCCGATCGAGACCTTCCAGGCGGGCATCGACGATGGCGGCGTGCGCTTCCTGGTGCGCCAGGTTTCCAGCCTTGCGCGCAAGGACCGCTACAGGGACCAGGGCAACGCGCACCAGAATGACAACGCCGTCCCCGGCAACCAGGCGGGCGCCGACCCGTTCCTTCCCTACGACCCGGACCTGTTTGTCGCCGACGTCTGCGAGACCCATATTGCGCTGCTGAACAAGTTCAACGTCCTGGATCATCACCTGCTGATCGTGACCCGCCGCTTCGCGCCGCAGGACGCGCTGCTCAACCTGGCGGATTTCGAGGCGCTGATGACCTGCATGGCCGAGTTCGATGGCCTTGGCTTCTATAACGGCGGCGCGGCGGCCGGGGCAAGCCAGCGCCACAAGCACCTGCAACTGGTGCCACTGCCGCTTGCCAGCGAAGGCCCGGCGCTGCCCATCGCGCCGCTGCTTGCGGCGGCGCGCATCGATGGCGCCGTTGGCACCGTGCCGGGGTTGGCGTTTTCGCATGCGTTCGCGCCGCTGGCTTTGTCGGCGGCGCCTGGCCCGGTTCTGGCGCGCACCGCACTTGAGCGCTACCACACGCTGCTGGAGGCGGTTGGCGTGCGGGTGATCGACGTGGATGGCGAATCGCAGGCGTGCGCGCCATACAACCTGCTTGTCACGCCGCTTGGGATGCTGCTCGTGCCCAGGTCGGCGGAGTCCGTGGAGGGCATCTCGGTCAACACGCTCGGGTTTGCAGGATCGTTTTTTGTGCGCAATGAGGCACAGATGCGTACCATCGAGCGGCTCGGCCCCATGGCGATGTTGCGGCAGGTCGCGGGCCTGCCTTTGTCGTCACAGGCAGCGCCGGGCAGGAAATAAGGGGTAAATATAAAAGCAGGAGCGCCGTTAAAGGGTTTGGGCTAGCAAGGTTGTCCGGTGGCGTTCGCGCCGGGCTGGAATCCCTGCTTGATCTTGCTAGCCAGGTCGGGTCGTATCGCTTGCTGTGCGATGCGATGTTCCCCAAATGCGTCCCTTGGTAGGCCTCACCACTTGCCTCTTCAAACGGCTACCGTTCCAGCCAGCCCGCGCCGCGGCCGCAAGCATTCGCGCCTTCCGCGCTTACTGCCGGCCCTTCTTGCCGCCATCCTCTGCGCGCAGTCGCAGGGCACTGCGGCGGACACGGCCCCCCCGCGTTCCGAGGCGGTGGCGCGGGTGGTGTTCAGCCTGCTTGGCTATGCGCGCTGGCCAACCGAGCGGGAAGTCCTGCGCCTGTGCGTGGACGGCTCGGCCCGCTACGGCGCCAAGCTTGCGGAGGGCGGTGTCCTGGCAACCGGCCGCCCCGTGCAATCCAGGCGCATCGACCTGCAGGATGGCGTGTCCACCACGGGTTGCGATTCCGTCTACCTGGGGCCCATGACGGATGCCCGGCGCAAGAAACTGTCGACGGAGCTGATCGGGCGCCCGGTCCTTGTCATCACGGAAGAGGACTACGAGTGCGAGATCGGCAGCATGTTCTGCCTCAACGTGGTCGATGGCCACGTCTCGTTCCGCGTCAACCTGGATGCCGTTGCCCGCAGCGGCATCCACATCCATCCGGCCGTATTGCAGCTTGGCCGCCGCCGGGGGCCATCGCCATGAAGCTGCCACTACGGCCCGACGCGAGGGGGTCGCGTCCGACGCTGTACAACACGCTGCGCCGCATCCATCTCAGCGTGGCGCTGATCGCCGTCTGCACGGCGGGCATCTCTCTGACCGCGCTCGGGCTGGCCGCGCTGCGCGTCTATGCCGACCACAACCTGCACCTGGTTGCCCGCTCCGTGGCGTACACGCTGGAAGCGCCGGTGGTGTTCCGCGACCAGGCGGCCGCCAACGAGGCGCTGGTGGCGATTGCCGCGACGGAGGTAGCCCAGGCCCGCGTCTACGACAAGGACAACCGGCTGCTGGCCGAGTGGCAGCGCCCGGCCGGCGAGCGGCTTCCCGGCCTGCAGCGCCTGGCCAGCCGCGTGATGGCGCTCGGTCCCGTGGAGCAGGAGATACTGCATGAAACGCAGGCGGTGGGCACCGTGCGCCTGACGGCCGACACGGGCAACCTCTTGCGCTTTGTGCTGAGCGGGCTGCTGGGGGTGCTGGCTTGCCTGCTGCTCACCGCGGTCAGCGCGCACTACATGTCGAGCCGCATGCTGGTCCACATCATCGAGCCGGTGCGCAACCTCATGCGTGTGGCCCATGCCGTGCGTTCGGAGCGCGCCTTCGACCAGCGCACGCCGCCAGCCCACATTGCCGAGCTCAATGCGCTCGGCGAGGATTTCAACGGCCTGCTCGACGAACTGGAGACCTGGCAGAACCAGCTCCAGCACGAGAACAGGTCGCTGGCGCACCGCGCCAGCCACGACAGCCTGACCGGCCTGCTCAACCGGGCGGCGTTCGAGGATGCGCTGCATCGGGCTGTGCGCTTTGCCGGCACCTCCAAGGGATTTGCCGGCGTGCTCTACCTGGATAGCGACGCGTTCAAGGAGATCAACGACACTTTCGGCCATGCCGCCGGGGACGAGGTGTTGTCCGACATTGCCCGGCGCATCCGTTCCTGCGTGCGGGAGGGCGACCTGGTCGCCAGGCTCGGCGGCGATGAGTTCGCGGTACTGCTGACCTCGCTGCGCAAGCCTTCCGACATCGTCCACGTCGCGGAGCATATCCTGCTTCGCATGAAGGACCCGGTGCAACTGTCGAGCGGCACCAGCATCGGGGCGTCGCTCAGCATCGGGTTGTCCGTGTTTCCGCTGCATGCGCAGACTGCCGCCACCCTGATGCAGACAGCGGACGAGGCCATGTACCAGGCCAAGCGCAGGTCGGGAGGCGGCTGGGAGAGCGCGGAGCCGCGCCTGGGAGAGCCCGTATCCGTACCCGGGCCCGAGTGCAAAGACAATGAGAAATAATCATGGGGTGCCATCGAACTTGCGAGTCACTGGCAGCCGGGGCATGGCTGCCACCTTGGTCGCCATCACCTTTGCCCTTGCCGCCTGCCAGACAGTGCCCGCTCCCAAGCTCACCCCAAAGCAAGTCCAGGCGCTGGAGTCGCAGGGATTCAAGCATACCGAGAACGGCTGGGAGCTGGGCCTATCCGAGAAGGTGCTCTTCGGCCTGGACGAGGATGTGATCGGTGCGGACCTGCAGGAGGCCGTGCAGCGGATCGGCCTGGCGCTGGCGGCCGCGGGCATCGATCATGTGCGCCTGGACGGGCATACGGATGACTGTTCCATAAAATCTGCTCAAAGTTGAGCATTGGATTTATCCGCACTTCGTTGACGCGGCTTGCGCCGCCCAACT
>NZ_JBIUHC010000126.1:0-29728 GCF_044627735.1 Cupriavidus sp. CuC1
CATGACCAGCCTCTGGGAAAGATGGTCCTGCCGCGAGAAGCCCCAGCGGGGCTGCCCCGGGTTATTGAGAACTTACAATGATTGCTCGGTATCTTATTGATTTGCTTGTCCTTCTTGGCCTGTGCATACACACTGGGGTCGGTACCGCCGACGAACCAGAAAACGTATGGCACATTCCACGTACGCCCGAAGATGCTGAAGTCTTCGCTGGCCGACGCCGGAGCCGTCTCGTAGGCCTGGTCGCCAAACTGCGCTTTGAAGGCTGCCGCGATCTTCTGGGTCGACGCATCGTCGTTTTCGGTTAGCGGGTAACTGCTCAGGGTGGTGAACTCGGGCGGCCGCTCGGCATTGGAGGCATCGCACTCAGCGCAGCAAATTCGCTTGACAGACGACAGCATGTACTCGCGCACATCTTCGTCGAAGGTGCGCATATTGAGCTTGATCGTGGCATCGTCAGGAATGATGTTTTCTTTGGTGCCGGCCTGCAGCGAGCCAATGGTCAACACTGCGTTGTCCAGCGGCGAGATTTCACGCGAAACGATGGTTTGCAGGCGCAATGTGGTGGCGGCGGCCATGATCACCGGATCGATGGCGGTCTGCGGCTGTGAGCCATGTGACCCGCGACCGAATAGTTTGATCTTCAAGCTGTCACCGGCTGACAGGATGACACCTGGGCGGTAGCAGACCGTTCCACTCAGTCCTACCATCACGTGCTGTCCCAAGATAATGTCCGGCTTGGGGAAGCGCCCCTCCCCCCAATCCTGAACCATGCTCGCTGCACCCCGGCCCACTTCCTCGCCGGGCTGGAACACGAGCATGACAGTGCCTTTCCAGGCGTCGCGATGCTCTGCAAAAATGCGCGACGCCCCCATCAACCAGGTCACGTGCAGGTCGTGCCCGCAGGAGTGGGCCACGCCTACCTCCACACCATCTTCATCTTTTGCCTTGACGGTACTGGCATAGGGCAAGCCGGTATTTTCCGCCATGGGTAGTGCATCCATGTCGGCACGCAACATCACGGTAGGGCCTTCGCCATTGCGCAACACGCCAACGACGCCTGTGACGCCCACCGCGCGCGTCACCTCGTAGCCCAGCGTTTCGATGTAATCGGCCGCGAGCTTGGCGGTGCGAACCTCTTGCATCGACAGTTCTGGGTGCTGGTGGATGTCCTTGTAGATCGTTTCGAGTTCCGCCAGCAGCTCTCCGCCGCAGGTAGTCAGGGCTTGGACGAGCGGATTCATGGCAACCTCCGGATTGTGAATATGTAGGATGCCTTACGCCATCGCGCAATAGTCATCCCGTTTCGCAGGTGGAGATATATGAAGTTGCAGTATAGTGCTCAATGTGCCTATCCGTGATTTAGGATGATGCGTCGTCGCTATCAGATAGACGTATAGCATCCGGGTTCGCACTACTTGCACGTGTGCTATCACCGACCGCGTAAATGTCACTTTGGCGACAGTTTGCAATGGCAACTCATGACTACGTGAAGTGCCGCGGGGAAGGACGAAATTTTCAGTTGCCCAACCCGCCGCAGTAGTGAACAAGCTGCGGCACGGGTGAAGCGACTGGAAGTAGCGTGATGGCTTCAGCGCAGTGCCCGCTGGACGACTGCTAGCGCGCTTCTGGTGGTCGCATCGATTAACGTGCTACTGCCCGCGCTTGCCTTGTAGAGCTTGACGACGCCGTTCATCCTAACGCTGGTCGCGGGCCTCACGTGGGCGGACTTTAACTTTGACGATTTCGCCCAGCCCGGCGCACAGCGGCGCAACGAGGCCATCGATGCCATTGCGCGAAACGGGCGAGGGGAATGGAAGAAGGCCTGCGGCTACCACCGCCCCCATCGCGGGTCGAGAACCTGATGTACCGGCTCAAGACGCTCACGGGCAGTAGCTTGTGGGCGCGCTGCATCGGCTCGCAAGCAACCGAGGTGGCGATCCGCGTAGGCGTGCTTAACCGCATGGCGGCCCTTGCGCGCCCGCAGCCATCCGCATCGCCTGAATTTCGGATCACAGGAGCCTCTTTGTCTTCAAGTTCGATTTATGCAACAACGCCACTCCGCCACCCAATCCACCGCCGGTCTGCCGTTCACGACATATTCATAGGCTTCCAGCGGGATGCCGGTCAGCGTGATCTTGTCGTTGTAGTGCAGCGTAGTGAGGTCTCTGCTCTTCCCGCAGCGCATCTTCTCGACACGTTCATCGGTCAACAGCAGCCCGCACACAGAAATACTTCATTCGCGATATCACCTGCGAGCGAGTACGCAAATCAAGCCGCTGAAGGATGGCCGACACATGTTCCTTGACGGTGTTGATGGATAAGCCCAGGTTTCGAGCGATGAGCTTGTTGGGCAATCCCTCCGGCAACTGGACGAGCACCGCGCCTTGGCGTTGTGTCAGACCGAGTTCTTCTGGCGTGATTGGAATGCTTTGCGCCGGCTCGAACGATTGGTCATGCTCGTTGAGACGTTTCATCCACGACACCGCCTGAAACCGGGTGCTCACGCCAAGCCGCTTGAGAATGGCCGACACATGTTCCTTGACAGTGTGCTCCGTTATGCCCAGGCGATGGGCGATGTCCTTGTTGAGCAATCCCTCCTGCATCAGGACGAGAACCGCGCCTTGGCGGTGGGTCAGCCCTGTTTCTTCCGGCATAATTGAAGAGGCATCCGCTGTCTCAAACGATTGACCATGCACGTCGTGCGCGTCGTCGCCAGCCAGTACCTCATGCACAGCTACAGTGGCAGCATTGGCGTCCAGACGCTTGTCAACGGAATCGCGAGCGTTGAGCGCGGAAACGCCTCCGCAGGTCTCCATGTTCGCCGCCGGAAGCACGTAGGTAGTCTCGCTAAGATCGCACGGGAAAGAATCGGTGCCAATGAACACGCTGGCCTGACCGAGCCGAAAACTTGATGCCCCTCTGTCAGCGTTCAAGGGCTTGTCGCTATCGCGGTAAAACATCCGCTGTCGCTCGCCCTGAAAGTCACTGTTCCCAACACGTGTGCCGCCGTAGTAACGGTCGGCCAGAGGCTGACCTGTCTTGATGAATGGGTTGCGGATACCCTCACCGTTCATCATATCCATCATCGCCCGTAAGTCTTCAATCTGAGGCGGTGTTAATTCCGCCAGTGCCGCAAAAATCTCCCCAACCTGCTCTGAAAACATTGTCCTTCTACCCCGTCTTTCCGCCCCACAGTCCGTGTCAATCGCCGTTCTGCCGAAACCATGAGATGCTGCCCGATTGCGTGCGCATGGCAGATTCACCTAACTAAACACCGAATTGGTATTTAAGTAACTACTTTACATGGCAGCAGCCTGATGCCCGAAGAAGCCGCCCGTGGAAATGTGCGATTAGCGGCCTACAAGGGGCACTGCTGTGGACGTTGACGAGCGCGTGGCAAACAGGTGAGTAAGCTAAGGAACATTGACAAGCTGTTCGAAGGGCGGCATTTCGATCGTGAAGTCATCGTCTCGTGCGTTCGTTGGTACCTGCGTTACAAGCTGAGCCTGCGCGCTCTGGTCGAGATGATGGCCGAGCGCGGTCTGTCACTGGCGCACACGACGACCATGCGCTGAGTCAAGCGGTTCACTCCGGAGTTCGTTAAGCGCTGGAATCGCTTTGCTATGTCAGCCGGCCGGTCTTGGCGAGTCGACGAAACTTACGTGAAGATCCGTGGCAAGTGGGCCTATCCTTACCGTGCGGTTGACCGGGCTGGTAAGACGGCCGATTTCCGGCTCTGGGGTTGCCCCGTTTCATCGGACAGATTTGCATTGGAATTTTATGTCAATGGGTTTTCTCCTTGTGATGGGGCGGAGTACGACGCTGCGATCGTCGAAGTACTTGAATAGCCTGATCGAACAGGATCATCGCAACCTCAAAGCGCGGGTGAACGTGATGCTCGGCTTTAAACGCTTTAGGACTGCGGCGACAACCATTTCCGGCATCGAGCTGATGCATCGCATTCGCAAAGGCCAGTTCAACCTGACGGAACTGCGCCTCAAAGATACACTGCGCCCGCTGTCTGGACGGCAGTTCTCTCAGCTCGCTGAGGTGCCCCGCAATCGGGCCGCTCTTCGCTGGCCTTCACTATTTGCACCAGAGCCCGATTATCCACCGGCCAGGCAACGAGCCAGACCCGCCCAACAAGATGTTGATTGACCAGGCAATCACAGCGTCGATGCCACAGATCAGCATTCTTGACGTGTTGCCTATCGCCGGGTCAGGCAGCGCTCGCAGTGCGAGGTCGACTTGGCCGGGCTCCCGGAGCAGTCCCCGTGGCCTACCCTTGTTGCACTGACCGCCGCCGAGGGCAAGCTGCGCCCCCGACTATCTCGACGGTCGCCGGGTAGCCCTCGATCGTGACACCACGGACGCCCCGCCCGCCCAAGCTCTGGGTGAGTAGCTTCCTGCCGCCCCAAAGAATCCAAAGTCCGGTCGCACGCAGAAGGAGTGAACGACGACTTGCTGATCCGCATGGCTGTCTCTCCGTACATCTGGGCAGCCGGACTAGGGGGATGGCCGGGATTCGTAAATATGCTACGAACAGCAAATCATGCGGTTCCCGCGGTGACGCAGCCCAAGCAGCGTCACTCTCGGGCATGTGAGACCAAGCGCTCAAGCAGGTGATCGAATTGCTCCCGCTCCGTGGCATCGAGACAGGACACGATTTCGGCATTGCGGCGCTCGATCAGGGCCATCGCCCGCAGCCAGATGCGCTCCCCCTTGTTCGTCACCGTCAGGACGACGCCGCGGCCGTCCGTGGCACTCGCCGCCTTACGCACCAGCCCCTGGTCGACCAGCGACTGCGCCGCACGGCTCGCCTGACCCTTGTCCAGATTCGCGCGACGCGCCAGATCGTTGACCGATAACGGGCTGAACGAGCCAATCGCGGCCAGGCACCGCCCTTCGTGCATCGGAATGCCCACTTCTGCTTCATAGGCTTGTTGCGTGATCCGGTCAGTGAGCTTGGTGAGTTCGTGCAGGCGGTGTGTCAAGGTGCGGTCAAGGGCGATCGGGATGTATCTGGAAGTCACCGGCAGGTACCTCTCAAGGCAAAAAAGGTGATGCAGAAACTATACAGCTGACTGGTTGCGGACTCAACCAAGCGGGGCGGTCAACGCCTGTCGGCATGATCCGGGGCTTCGCCATATGATTCGGCGCATCTAGTTGCGCACGCAACCAGTAGAAACCCTAGTGCCGATTCGCGTGCCGTTGGCACATACTAGTTGCGCGCACAACCAATAGGCAAGCCGTGTCTGACAACCGTTGCGCCAGACCAGCCCACGGCGGCCAGGCATCAGATTGTGCGAGGCCGTCGTGTTCGTCATCCATCCAGCCGACGGCGGCGCCGTAGGAGACAAGTCCCATGAGATCACCCATTGCAGCCCCCCAACCCTCGGACGCCGCCGCAACGTTGACCGCAAATCACTCCATTGCCGAAGCCCGGCTCGTTATCGCCAAGGTATCGCGCCATCTGCTATGGTTCCTGTTTCTCTTGTTCGTGGTTTCCTTCCTGGATCGCATCAACATCGGCTTCGCCGGCCTGACGATGATGAAGGACCTGGGGCTGACCGGCACCCAGTTCGGCCTGGCCACCACCCTGTTCTACCTGGCCTACATCGCCTGCGGTGTGCCGAGCAATGCCATCCTGGCACGCGTCGGCGCACGACGCTGGATCGCGGCGATCATGGTTGCCTGGGGCATGGCCTCCACTGCCACCTTGTTCGCCACGGATGCGCACACGCTGTACTGGCTTCGGGTACTGGTTGGCATCACCGAGGCTGGCTTTCTCCCTGGCATGCTGCTGTACCTGACCTTCTGGTTCCCAACGGCTTACCGGGCCCGCGCCAATGCCCTGTTCATGATCGCCATGCCGGTCACGGCCGCTTTCGGTTCGGCAGCCTCCGGTGTGATCCTCGGCATGGACGGGCTGTACGGGCTCAAGGGCTGGCAGTGGCTGTTCCTCCTCGAAGGGTTGCCGGCCTCGGTGCTGGGCGTGATCGTCTATTTCTATTTCAACGACACGCCGGCGCAAGCGCGCTGGCTCTCGCCGGGTGAGAAGCAAACGCTCGCGCAGATGCTGGCTGCCGAGCATCGGGCTGCCCCCGTGGCGCAGGGGCCCGGCGAGACGTCGCGCAGCCTGTGGTCCGAACTGACCTCCGCCACGGTGCTGAAGTTCTCGCTGGCCTATTTCTGCCTGGTCAACAGCCTCGCCATGGTGGCCGTGTGGACGCCGCTGATCGTCAAGAGCTTCGCCGGCGGCGCCACCAACACCACGATCGGGCTGCTGGCCGCGATTCCCCAGCTATGCACGATCATTGGCATGATCTGGTGGGGCCGGCGCTCGGACCGCGCGCAGGAGCGCCGCTGGCACACCGTGCTGCCGATGCTGTGCGCGGCGGCGGGCTGGCTGCTGACGGCGTATTCGTCGCATCCTGCGGTGCAACTGCTGGGCGTGTGCCTGGCTTCCACCGGCGCCTATACCGCCATGTCGATCTTCTGGACCACGCCGGACCATGCGTTGAGCTTCGCCGCGCGTGCCTTGGGCATCGCGGTGATCAACGCGACCGGCAACCTTGGCTCCGCCCTCAATCCGCTGGTCGTGGGCTGGCTGAAGGACATCACGCACAGCTTCAACACAGGCCTGCTCTACGCGGCGGCCCTGCTGGTTGCGGGCAGTGTCATTTTCATGGTCTTACCGATCCCGCGCACGCTCAAGCCAACGACCTGACAGCAGGTTTCATACCTTCTGCCCGGTTACCCATTAGCCAGCCGGGAAGCGACGTAGCTGCCGCGCGCTACGCCCAACCCATTCCATTGAATCGGAGTCAAGTCCATGCATCTGCCCTCCACCGAAGTTCGTCCTTCGATCTACTACGACTACCAGGTGTTCAAGCCTTGGCTGGCTTCCGCCCACCCGAAGCAGGACCGCAGGAAGGTGGTCATTGCCGGTTCCGGCCCGGCGGGCATGGTCGCCGCCCTGGAACTGGCCCGCCATGGCGTACCCAGCGTCGTCGTCACCTCGGAGCTGCAGGTGTCCCAAGGCAGTCGCGCCATTGTCTTCACGCGTCGCTCGATGGAAATCCTGCAGCAAGTCGGCGTGGCCGATCGTATGACCGAGAACGGCCTGCCCTGGCGCTTCGGCAACTCCTACTACCGCGGCCAGCGCGTCTTCCGCATGGAAGCCCCGCACGACGGCGACGACCGTTTCTTCCCGATGCTGAACATCCAGCAACAGTACATGGAGGAATACCTGCTCGATGCCTGCGCGGCGAATCCGCTGATCGATTTCCGCTGGGGCAACAAGGTGGTCAAGGTCGAGCAGGAGACCGATTTCGCGCGTGTCGAGGTGGACACGCCGGAAGGCCCCTATTGGCTGGAGACCGAGTGGCTGGTCGCGGCCGACGGCGGACGCTCCGGCATCCGCACCGCAATGGACCTGCAGATGGAAGGCGCCTCCTACGAGGGCTTCTTCGTGATCGCCGACATCAAGATCGACCTGCCGCTGCCGACCGAGCGCCTGGCCTACTTCGACCCGGACTGGAACCCCGGCAACACCATCTTGATGCACCGCGAGCCACATGGCATCTGGCGCGTCGACTACCAGTTGCCCGCCGGCGAAACGCCCGAAGACGCGCTCAAGCCCGAGTCGCTCAAGGCGCGCATCGATGCCCAGTTGGCGATGATCGGCCATGCCGGCGCCCCCTGGGAAATGGACTGGTGCTCGGTGTACTCCGCCCGCACGCTGACGCTGCCCGATTACGTGCACGGCCGCGTGATCTTTACCGGCGATGCCGCCCACCTGCTGCCGATCTTCGGCGTGCGCGGCGCCAACACCGCCTTTCAGGACGCGCAGTCCCTGGCCTGGCACCTCGCCTTCGTGGTCAAGGGACTGGCCGGCCGGAAGCTACTGGCCAACCACAGCGCCGAGCGGGTCGGCGCGGCACGCGAGATCATCGAGGAGGCGGGCAAGAGCACGCGCTTCATGACGCCGCCGAGCGAGGGCTTCCGCCTGCTGCGTGACGCCGTGCTGTCGCTCTCGCTGACCGAGAAGTTCGTGCGCCCGCTGTACCACTGGCGCACCTCGCGGCCGCATGAGTACACCGCTTCGGTGCTCAACTGTCCTGGTGACGACAACGCGTTGTTCGTGCACGGCCCGGCCCACGGTGCCCCGCCGCAAAACATCCGCCTGGCGGCCAACGACTACCTGCTGGACCATCTGGGCGGCGGCTTCGACCTGTTGTACTTCACCGAGGCCGACGCCATGCCCGAAGCTTTGCAGAGCGTAGCGGCCGCCACCCGCGAGCGCGGCGTGCAGCTGCGCGTCATCGCCGTCGGGGCTGCCAGCCCGGTGGCCGGCGCCGACCTGACGTTCGCCGACGCCGATGGCCACTTCCGCCGTCGCTATGGGGTGCAGGCCAGCGGCGCGGGTTATCTGCTGCGCCCCGACCAGCACGTGTGCGCGCGCTGGCTGACGCTGGACGCCACGCGCCTGCAAGCCGCCCTGAACACCGCCCTGCCCCAGTGAAGATCCATTAGGAGAGAGTCCCATGACTGCCCCTCACAACACCCTGAGCATCCCCGGCCTGGAAGCCGTTTATGACGCCCTGGCCACCGCCATCGACCAGGTCGGCGCGGACAAGGCGCAACTGTTCCTGGTCAAACTGGCGCTGCTCAACGCCAATGCGCTGGGCGCACCGGAGCAATTCCAGCAGCACGTGCAGGTCGCGCTGAAGAACCTGTAAACCGCCCAGGTCTGCCGTCTTCGGCAGGCCTCAGGCTCTGTCGAGAGCGACCGCCTACCACACCAAGGAGTTCCCCATGCTAAGCAAGAAAGTCCCCCACGTCGCCTACCGCTGCATCGACGCCAAGCAAACCGTAGAGTGGTACCCCTGGACATGAAGTTCGTGCTGGCCATTGCCGAGGACGAAGTGCCCTCGACCAAGGCGCCGGATCCCTATGTGTATCTTCCTCTATGCCGGACAGGGCAACATCCTGGCCTTCTTCGAACGGCCCAGCCACGCGCTGATGGCCAACACAGGGCAGATGCAACCTGCAGCCCGGCGACCTGCCGGGCTCGGGCACGCTGTCGGGGCCCGCGCCCGACCAGGCCGGTTCCAGCTGGAACTCACGCAAGGTGGCAAGCAAGCGGTCGCGCTGCCGAGCGGCGAGATGCGCGTCTACCTCGCCGACGGCGACACGGGCAGCGGCCAACATGGCCTCGATGCTCTTGGTGCGAAACAGACTCATGAATCTACGTTACTGGATGAAGGGCGTAATACCAAGTGTCGACGCATCTATCAAAGGGCGTCATCTTGCGTTCGGATAAGTTCATCAGTGGTTCTCGGCCATCGAGCGCATTTCCACCTTTGGCACATTCTGCCACCCACCGCCAACTGCAAGGAAAGGGTTGATCTGATTGAGTGCGACCCGGCTTTCCGACGCCGCCAACGAGGCTTCAGTGCCGGCCAGGGTGCGACTCTGCGACTTCATTGCACCATTCGGCATGGTCCGAATCGTCCAGCATGAGCACGCCACTGGGGGAAGCCTGGATAGCCTGAATGAAGCGCATATTGCTCCGCCTGCTGTACTTGCGTACACGAGCGCCTGACCAGACGGTGTAGGCGGTAATGGATATCGCCCCACGGGCCGAGCGTGTTCTCGCTCTCGCCACGGGCTGGGTCATCGAGTGCCTTCCATTGTCGGCTGACCTGGTAAATGTTGTAGCCCTCTAGCGCAAGCAGCGCCGCACCCATCACGCCCAGTCCGAGCACCGGGCCGACAATGAAGTAAACGGCGGCCGACACAACGATCGGCCCGATCAGCATGGTCGCCGTACGGGACCAAATAGCGTTCATGGGGCACCGGCGAGGTCGCCAATATTGCAGACAGTGCCACAGAAAACCGCCGGAAAACTTGGCCCGAACCCCCAACGCCCCGCGCCGCAAGCAAGCTACCAAGGATTTCAAGCCGCCTTCTGGAATGCGAACCGCTATACTCATAGCGATACAATTGCTGTGCTGGGCTCACCTGTACTGGGCTCACTTTTGTCACGCCGATGTTGATACGACTGGTCACCAACTCTGTCCGTTTCGCCACTCGGCACGCCTGGGGTGTCATCCTCACGACACTGCTACTCACGCTCGCCAGCGGCATCTACGCCGCACGGCATTTTGCCATCAACACCGACATCGGTCGGTTGCTTGACAAGAACGAGTCCTGGGCTCAACACGATGCCGCGATCAGTGCGGCCTTTCCGCAGCGGGATCAACTAATCATAGCCGTCGTGCAGGCGCCGGCGAGCGAGCTCGCTGCCGCTGCTGCCGACGCGCTGGCCGAAGCGTTACGCCGACAGCCCGCACGCTTTCGCACGGTAAGCCAGCCAGGCGGCGGCGATTTCTTTGTGCATAACGGCTTGCTCTTTCTGTCCAGGGATAAACTGAGCGACATGACCGGCCGGCTCGTGCAGGCGCACCCGCTGCTCAACGCTCTGGCGCACGACCCGTCACTGCGCGGCCTTGCCGACACGCTATCCACAACGCTGGCGCTGCCGCTGCAGATCGGGCAAGTCAAGCTGGGCGATATGGCGCGCCTGTTGGGCAGCAGCGCTGTGACTCTCGAGCAAGTGCTGGCGGGTAAACCGGCCGCTCTTTCATGGGCCGCGCTGGGAGGCATGCCTGGGCCTGAGGGTCAGGCCAGCAGCTTTGTGTCTGTCAGCCCGATACTGGACTTTAGCGACCTGGAGGCCGGCGCCAAGGCTTCCGATGCCATCCGTGCCGCCGCGGCGCAGTTGCGGTTGCAGGAACGCTACAGCGCCACGGTAAGGCTGACCGGCCCGCAGCCGCTGGCTGACGACGAGTTCTCCTCGATAAAAGATGGCGCCTTGGTCAATGGGGTGTTCACGGTACTAGTGGTGATCCTGATTCTCTGGCTGGCACTGCGCTCGCCCCGGCTGATCCTGGCAGTCCTGGTAAATGTATTCGCCGGCTTGACCTTGACTGCGGCGTTCGGGCTCTTCCTGGTGGGTGCGCTCAACATGATATCCATTGCCTTCGCCGTGCTGTTCATTGGGCTTGGCGTCGACTTCGGCATTCAGTTCGGCGTGCGCTATCGCGCCAGACGGTATCGATACAGTAACTTGGCGCTGGCGCTCTCACGCGCTGCGCAAAGCGTGGGGATGCCATTGGCACTCGCCGCTGCAGCCACCGCCGCCGCGTTCTTCTCCTTCGTACCAACCAGCTACCGCGGCTTGGCGGAACTGGGCAAAATCGCCGGTTCCGGCATGATCATCGCCTTCGCCACCACAGCTACTGCCGGCACTGATCAGCGTGTTACACCCCCCCGGCGAGACCAGCATCCCCGGCTTTGCATGGTTGGCGCCCGCCGACAGATTCTTCGAACGTCGGCGCAAGCCAGTGCTGCTGATTACATGCGCGGCAATCCTGATTGGAACCCCGCTGCTGCTGCACCTGCGCTTCGACTTCAATCCGTTGCACCTGAAAGACCCGCACTCGGAGTCAATGTCGACCCTGCTGTCGCTTAAGGATGTGCCCCAGGTCAGTATGGACGATGTCAACGTGCTCGCGCCCTCGCTGGCGGCCGCAGAGGCCACTGCGGCGCAGTTGGGGGCCTTGCCTGAGGTGGCTCGCGTGGTCACACTGCAGAGTTTCATACCAAACGATCAGTCGGCCAAGCTGAAGCTCATAGCCGATGTCGCTTCGAGCCTGACGCCGGTGCTGACCCAAAGCACGGCCAGTCCGACCAGCGACGTGTTGCGCGTCAATGCGCTTAAGAGCCTGGCCAAGCTGCTGACGCTTGCATCCGAAGACCATCCCGGCCCAGGCGCGGCAGAAAGTGTACGATTGGCCAAGGCGCTGCGCCAGCTCGCTGCTGCCGATGCCGCCACCCGCGATCGCGCGGAACAAGCACTGGCCCTGCCACTGCGCTTGGCGCTGGCCGACCTGCAGCGCGCTTTGCAGGCGCAGCCGATCGATCGGCAGACGCTACCGCACGACCTGGTGCGCGACTGGATCACGCCGGATGGCCGTGCCCTAGTCACTTTGAGTCCGCGTCTGCCATCCGCGGACGGTCCCGCACGCGCGGCAGCGCTAGACCATTTCGTCGACACCATTCTGCGCGTCGAGCCTAAGGCAGCAGGAGGACCGATTTCGGTGCGGGGCTCGGCCGATACTATCCTCGGCGCCTTCGCCCAGGCCGGGGCCTGGGCTTTGCTGTCGATCACGGTGCTGCTTTGGATCACACTGCGTCGCCTTACTGACGTGCTGCTGACGCTGGTGCCGCTGCTGGTTTCCGCCACGGTTGCCCTGGAACTGTGCGTGCTATTCGGCATCGCGCTGAATTTTGCCAATATTATCGCGTTGCCTCTGTTGCTCGGTATCGGTGTGGCCTTCAAAATCTACTATGTGATAGCTTGGCGCGCCGGCAAGACGCACCTGCTGCAATCGAACCTGACGCTTGCCGTCCTGCTCAGCGCGGCCACTACCGCTACCGCCTTCGGCAGCCTGTGGCTGTCCCACCATAGCGGCACCGCCAGTATGGGAAAGCTGCTGACGCTGTCACTGATGTGCACACTGGTTGGCGCGGTGTTCTTCCAGCCGATCCTGATGGGCAAGCCACGCCGTACCAACATCAGTCGGCAGACTGCCCACGCAATATTTCCGAAATAGGTGCCGATCTCTACGCGCGAGTAGCGGATGCGATACCACGAGGTGAATGTGCTCCACGTCGGCCACCACCACGCAAGGAGCATTTCTGCCCCTAGAATCGAGGGCTATGCTGCAAAGATGAGGCATGCATCCGCGCTTAGCCAGGTCTTGTTGCGGCGGGCGCATCGCTCGCCGGGCAAGGACACAATGAAGCACATTGTCAAAACCAATTGCATCACGCTGACCGCAGCGATTGCATTAATCGCGCTAGCTCCGGGCTTGTCACACGCTTTCGCGATAGATGCGCAACTCGATTGCAAATCGACCGGACACGCGTTCATTGCTCCACTTATGGAGAACCGGTATATCGAACCGAATCCGATGCGCGTCGAACCGAACTCGATCAATGCCTTTAAACTTGCGAAAGACATCGACCTGAGAGCATTCGACTTTCGCGTCTATGTTGTGCTTGGCTATGAGAAAGACGACCCAATGTTCAAACAGGGGAGCGGCCAGCCCCTTGCGGAGTCTGCCTACGGCGCGGTCGTCATCGGCCGCACGGAATCGGTGGAAAAGCGCGTGCGGCAAGCAGGCAGCGACGCCCTAGTGCACCATGTCGCGCCTTTCATTACCGCGATTTTCTGCAAAGTGCGTTGACCGCGCCGCGCGCCTTTCAGAACGAATGCCCACTGGGCGCGAAGCGCTATGTGAGCAAAGCCGTCGCACCAGCGCCGTATCGTCTGACTGCCGCGCTAAAGCGATGACCGTGACATAGCGATTTCGCATTATTCATCGTGCCGCTTGACGCGACCGGTCCCACAGTGTGATGCCGTATCGGTCACCGTGCATCGCCGCCAGCGCCACCGGACCCATGCCGATGGATGTCTTCGTGTGACTGGTGCACAGTGGCGGTCGCAACATCCTGGTCGACATCGGCTTCAATGCCACGACGACGGCGCGCCGCCGACGCGAGCTGCGGCGTTGCCCAATCGACAGCCTGGTGGCGCTAAGCCTGCGGCCGGCGGAAATCAGTGCGGATCGCCGCCAAAAAAATTATCGCCAAGGTCGCGCGGCATCCGTGCGTAGCGGATGGCGTAGACCTCGTAGTCGGGCAGTGTGATGGAAGATGACGTACGCATGGTGATTGTCGAAACCGCCGGCCTTTCCCGCAGCTTGCCGGCGCAGCCGGCACTCCGCTTGCCGGCGCGGAACAGTCGCGAGGAAACGGGCGGCCGCCGGCCGCCCGCGAACCTAGAACACATGGCGGATGCCGATTGCGGTGCCAAACTGGGAATCGCTTCCTGGCGTGAGGAAGTAGCCTGCGCCAAAGCCAGTCGCGGCGGTGTCGAAGTTCAGACCCGAGTTCTTCACATAGGCCATCATCAGATACAGGTCGGTGCGCTTGGAAAGCCGGTAGTTCGTCAGCAACGTGACCTGCCATGGATTGGCGGGGTTGGTTGCAGGCGCATTCTGCCCCAGGCGCAACGTCTTGAGGTTGTCATAGTAATACGCAAGGTTCAGGTCCAGCGACGCGGTGGCGGGAAAGTTGACGCCGATCCAGTAATAGTCGTCACGCACCACGGAGCTTCCCGACGAATCCTTGGCATCACCCCAGCGATAGCCGCCCATTACCTTGGTCTTGCCGATAATGTAGCTGAGCGCGGCTCCGGCCTTCTTGACGGCGCCGGTATTGCCGACCGTCACAGCCGGATTCCATTGGTCGTAGGCTACTGCGGCACCCAGCCTGCCGGCCGTATAGGAAAGCGAGGCGCCGTAGGCGGTGTTGTCGCGGAACTGTCCGGGCGTCTCCCCTGCCCCGCCGCCGGCCAGCGGCGTCACCGCGATCGCGCCGACGCCGGTGCCGAAGCTCCAGTGCGCACCGACGCCGAGCGGACCGAACTTCCCTGCGTACTTGACCATATTGTCCTGGCGGAAATTCGAACCGATCTGCGCGACGATGGGTTCATACATCGGCGCATAGAGCAGCGGTGCAAAATTTCCGAAAGCCTCGAACATGGTGGAGTATTGGCGACCGAATGTCAGCGTACCGAGATCGGACTTGCGCACGCCAACATAGGCCTGCCGGCCGAACAGGCGACCGCCTTGCTGCGACTTGCCATCGTCAAGCCCGAATCCGCTCTCCAATACGAAGAGCGACTGCAAGCCGTTACCCAGGTCCTCGGTCCCGCGCAGTCCCCAGCGTGAACCGCCCCACCCTCCGCTGGTCTGCAAGGACACGCGGTCTCCGCCCGGCTGGCGTGTAATGGCCCCTGTCGTCGTGTTGACCGTTGGCGCGCCAGCCCCGAGATGATTGACATACTCGATCGGGGCATCCACGACGCCATAGAGGACCACGCTTGACTGGGCATGGCCAGCGCAAGCGAAGGTTCCCGACAGGGCGGCTGCAAGCAGAGATGTCTTCAATTGCATTGTCTCCTCCGGATTTTTTGTATCGTTCTTGGTTGTGTGACGCGGGAATTGGGCATTCCCGGTTGAAAGGCGCGACGTCGCCCGCTCCGCGTGACCAAGGTCACGGAGTCCCGTGCGTAATTCGCTTGGGTAGCCCGTTGCCGGGCTTGAGACGTCGCGCTGGTTTAGCTATCCGCGGTGAAGCCGATGCTCTTGACGAGTCGGCCCCATCGCTCGTGGTCGGCCTTCAGCAGGCTGCCGAGTTCAGCCGGCGAGCTGGGGTTGGCCTCCAGGCCGAGGGTGTTCAGCGCCTCGACCACGTCCGGCGCCTTCAAAGCTGACATCACCGCCGCATGCAGCCGCTGGACCTGGTCCTGCGAAGCGCCAGCCGGCAAGTAGAAGCCATACCATTCCTCGAACACCATGTCCCTGTAGCCCATCTCGGCGAAGGTCGGTATATGGGGAAGAAAGCGGCTGCGCAGGGCGCCGGAAGTCCCGATCACGCGCACCTTGCCTGCCGCTTGATAAGCGGACAAATCGCCGATCGGTAGCACGCAGGCGGGCAGCGAACCGCCCGCCACATCGGTTAACACGGCGCCCGATCCGCGGTAGCCGACATAGGTCATTTCCACGCCGGCGGCGCGTCCCAGCAAGATTCCGGTGAAATGCAAGGTCGATCCCGTGGCGGCACTACCGAAGCTTGCCTTGCCGGGCGTGGCCTTGCACCACTCCATGAATTGTGGAATGGTCTTAACACTGTCGGGCACCGCCGGTCCGACCGCAAAGCCGAAGTTGTAGCTGACCGCCCGTGACACCGGCCTCAGGTCGGCAAGCGGATCGTAAGGTAACTTGCGGTAGGTATGCGGATAAACGCCTAGTATCGACATGGGCGTCATCAGCATAGTGGAACCATCGCTCGGTGCGGTTTTCATCGCAATGGTGGCTACTTGGCCGCCGCCGCCCACGCGATTCTCGACGATCACCGAGCGGGCGTAGCCGGGATGCATCTTGTCCGCGATCCGCCGACCGACTGCGTCCACGGAACCGCCCGCTGGAAAGCCCAGCACGATCCGCGCAAGGTCGATCGTCTGTGCGTTTGCCGGTCTTCCGACCAGTAAAGGAAGGCCCGCTGCAAGACCGGCTTTAAGAATTTGACGTCTCGATAGCGCCATTGGCATTGTCTCCTCTTGTTGACTCTGGCTAGCGGAGAGCCCCCGGCTAGCCATCTGCCGCGATGCGCGGTAGCGTGATCCGGTCAATGACCCAGGAACGCCGTAACCAGGCGATTGAATTTGTCGGCATGCTCCCATTGCGCCCAATGGCCGCAACGGTTGAACACGTGCAACTCGGCGTTCGGCAAGCCCCACAGCAGCTTGAGGCCGGAGTCGAGCGGCACGAAGCGATCATCGCGGCCCCACGTCACCAAGGTCTGCGCCTGGATCTCGGCCAACCGCGAACTTAGGTCGGCAAACTGCCGGGGATTGGCATCCATCGAAGTCACGAAGTTGGTCAGGTGTTCCTTGTGTTGCATCATGTTGTCGTAGCGTGACTGAATCAGCTCCGGCGTCAGGGCCTTGGGATCGAACACGAAGACATTGAGCATGTGATGCAGGTTTTCCACGGTCGGCTCGCGGTACAGGCCCTGCAGCAACTTGATGCCTTCCAGCGGCATCGGGACAAACAAGCTGGTGCCAACGCCGCCGCCGCCCATGATGACCATCTTGTGCAGACGCTCGGGATACGCCAATGCGAAGGAAAGCGCGTTGATGCCACCCATCGAGTTGCCGATGAGACTGGCCTTCTCGATATCGAGCACATCCATCAGGCCCTTGACCGCGGCGGCATTGACCTCGGCGCGGGAGCCGCTGCGGATGACAATCGGATCGCTCTTGTTCCACCCGGGACTGTCCGGCAGGATGACGCGGTAGCCCGCGTCAACGAAGGCATCCACGTTGCGGTGGAGGTTAGACCAGCCCGAGGCGCCTGGGCCGGAGCCATGCATCATGATCACGACCGGGCCCTCGTTGCCCGTATCGCTATAGTGGACTTGCAGATCGAGCTCGCCCTCGCGGATCCGCGCAAAGCGGCTGATAGAGGCTTCGGTGAATGCAGCCATAAGGTCTCCGTAATGTCGGTGTGGTCTGGTGGCGCGGTCGGATTACGCCGCCTGAATGTGGTCGCCGGGACGGGTGAAAATCAAGTGCGGCAGCTCTCCCCCGAGCATCTGGGAACCTAGCCAGCCCGCAGTGTCGTCGCCGTTCTGCGTAATGTGGTTCGCTGCCGCCAAGGTATCGCGCAGCACGCGCTGGATCGGATTGCTGCGGAACACGCCACGCGCGCCGGTGGCTTTGTAGAGCAACAGCACGGCCTGCTCGACATCCCGACCGACATGCGCGATCTCGGTCAGGTGGCGCACCCGGTCCGGGATCGGGATCAGCTGGCGTGCCTGCACCAGCGGGGTCGAATCGGCCATCATTTGCAGCAGCCGTGCACGTGCCGAGCTGACCTTGACCACCGCGTTGGCCAGCCTGTCGCGCACATAGGGGCTCAGGTTGACTGCCGCACCCGTCCCGGTGGCCTGGCGCACCCGCATTTGCTCGGTGTAAATGTCGATGGCAGCCTGCCCATAGCCACAGATTACGGCAGAGACCGATCCGTAGAAGATCTGGCTGAACGGCCAGTAGTACATCGCGCCGCGATCGCTATGGCTGTACTCCACCATGCTGTGGCAACGATGGTCCGGCACGAACGCCTCGCGGATCCGCAAGCTTTTGCTGCCGGTACCGCACAAGCCAAACGTGAACCAGTCATCGATGACCTCATAATCGTCGCGAGGCACTAGGAATGAGTAGCGGTCCACCGGCACGCCCTGCTCGTTCCGCAGGAATCCTCCGACAAACGCCCAATCGCCATGGTCGGTGCCACTCGATGTCGGCCACCGGCCATCGAGGACGAAGCCGCCCTCGACACGCTTGACGGCACCGACGGGTGGATATGACGACGCAATGATGACCTTGTTGTCGTTGCCCCAGACATCGTCGCCAGCGCGCGGATCAAGGTGGCCGAATTCCCATTGATGCACACCGAGGATCATCATGTTCCACGCGCTGCTGCTGTTGTTCCCTTGCGTTATCGGTTGCGGAATTTCCTGAATGCCTCCCTGGTTACGCAAGAGCCCTGCCAGCCCACGTCGATTAGGGGTATGCCCGAATAAGGGGGCGCTCGCCGTGGGCTGCGGAGATAGCGCTAGCGAACCACACGCCGGCGAAGATCGAGTTGGACGGCATCCGAGCACGAGAAAGCTTCATGACCGAATGGTTGGCGGTCCGCTAACTTTGCCGAATTCAGTATTTTGTGAAATCCCTCTTGTGCCGCCGCCTGCAAATTCATAATATTCGGAACCTTGAGGAGATCATCACCTCACTCCCTGTTCCTGAAATCGCCATGACCAAGTCCGGCAGCACTTCGAAGTCCACTGGTTCCGCCGCTGCGCCGACCATGGCTGTTCCGCGCGTGCTGGCCGACATGCACATGCCCAGCGTGCGCGACTTTGCCGATCGCTTGCGTTTCGATCCCGCCGAGGGACGCATCTGGCTCGACGAGCGGCGCGTCCTGTTGATGCATGCGGAGGCGTTCGCGAGCCTGCGAGACGAACTGGTACTGTCGCTGGGCGTCGACACGGCGCGTGGCTTGCTGACACGCATTGGCTATGCGGCTGGTTGCCGCGATGCGGAGTTCGCGCTTCGCATCGCGACCGCGGATCACGGCATCGAGGATGTGGTTCGCTGGGGAGCCGTTCTGCACGCGCTGCAGGGCTTTGTGCTGCCGGAAGTCATCAGCACCCGACGCACCGCCTTCGCCGATGACAACTATCACGGCGAATGGATCTGGAAGAACTCCATTGAGGATGAGTATCACGTTGCCGAGCACGGCGTAGGCGACCACGCGGTTTGCTGGACGGAGGTGGGTTATAGCAGCGGCTACCTGAGTACCTGCGCCGGCCGCCGCATCCTGGTCCGTGAAGTGGAGTGCCGCGCCCAGGGTGCGGTCCACTGCCGGAATATCGCCAAGCCGGTCGGAAAATGGGAGAACGCCGAAGAAGACTTGCGCTTCCTAGAGCCACAACCGACTCCTCCCGCGCGCGTCTTCGGCGGTTTCGAAGCCGGAAGCCGGGTGGGAGCGCCTGCGCCGCTGGCGGTATCTCCCACGTCATGGTCCGCCGACAACAACGACATCCAGTTGGTCGGGGCCTCCGCCGCATTCCATGCGTTGCGACACCATATCTTGCGTGTCGCGCCCACCAACGCCACGGTATTGTTGCTTGGCGAAAGCGGCGTGGGGAAGAGCCTGGTGGCACGCGAGCTCCATCGCTTCAGCCAGCGAGCGCAGGCGCAATTTGTCGAGATCAATTGCGCGGCGATTCCGGAGACCCTGATCGAGGCGGAATTGTTCGGGGTCGAGCGCGGCGCGTACTCGGGTGCCACCACATCGCGTCCCGGACGCTTCGAGGCCGCCGATGGCGGCACCTTGTTCCTCGATGAAATCGGAACGCTGAGCCTGACCGCACAAGGCAAGTTGCTTCGTGTCCTTCAGAACGGAGAACTGGAGCGGCTCGGTAGCAATCGGACTGTGCGCACCGATGTCCGGTTGCTGGCGGCAACCAATGAACACCTGAAAGTCGCGGTGCAGGAGGGGCAGTTCAGGGAAGACCTCTATTATCGACTGAATGTGTTTCCGATCACCATCCAGCCGCTACGGGATCGCAGGGACGACATTCCGCTGCTGACGGAGGTGCTGCTTGCCCGCTTTTGCCATCGCCACCAGCGAACGGTTAGCGGGATTACGCATCTCGCCATGAGGGCGATACTCCATCACGCCTGGCCTGGGAATATCCGCGAACTCGAGAACGTGCTCGAACGTGGAGTCATCCTCGCCAATGATGGCGAGCCGATCGACCTTCATCATCTACAGGGGATCGACGGTTCGCTGGAGCCGTCGTCGTGGCTGGGGTTACGTGAAGGGATGCTGGTTCCCGGGGACGGCTCCTGCGCGGAAGACTTGCCTGACGATGGTGCGGGCGGAATGTATGCGCTGGCCCAGGATCTGCTCAACCGGGGACCTGCATCCATGGCCGGCCTCGAGGATGCCATGGTGCGCGTGGCGCTGCGCCAGGCCGGCGGCAATGTGACCAAGGCTGCCACCCTGCTCGGCCTGACACGCTCGCAGATGGACTATCGGGTCAAGAAACTACAACAGATCCAGGACACTGTATCGTGACGTCTATTGCGCCAGCGCCAGCTGCGAATAGCGCCCGCCGTGGAAAACGAGCGGAGCACTGTCGCCACCCCGCTCAAAATACTTGACAGTGCCGACCATGATGATATGGCCGCCTCCTTCATACCGAAACGCGGTCTCGCATTCGAAACGGGCAGCGCAGCCCTCCAGCAACGGAATACCGGTGGAAGACCGTCCCACCGGCAAATCACGGAACTTGTCCTCGCCGGGACGGGCAAAGCGATTTGACAATGCCTGCTGGTCGACGCCGAGCACATGGACTGCCCAGTGACTGGCCTGCTGGAAGATCGGCAAGCTCCATGCGCACCTCGCCAGGCTCCAAAGCACCATCGGCGGATCCAGTGAAGCTATTGGCAGTGAGACCGACTGGCGTGCCATCGGGCGCGCCGGTCCTGATTACCGTCACGCCCGTGGCAAAGGCGCCGAGCGCCGCGCGGAACGCCCGTGCATCGATTGCGGGAGCGTCCTCGGCAATCCCGGCTTCATCAACCCTGCGCATGGTCACCTCCTCGGTCGGCCGTGCCAGATCGATTCGCGCCCGCGCGCACCAGATCCAGCGCGACATCGACGATCATGTCCTCCTGTCCGCCCACCATGTGGCGCCGGCCCAGTTCCACCAGAACATCGACCGTCTTCAGGCCATAACGCGCCGCGGCCACTTCCGAATGCCGCAGGAAGCTCGAATACACGCCCGCATAGCCCAGCGCCAGCGTCTCACGGTCGACCCGCACCGGCCGGTCCTGCAGCGGACGCACGATGTCGTCAGCCGCGTCCATCAGCTTGTACATGTCGGTACCGTGGTCCCAGCCCATGCGCTCGGCCGCCGCGATAAAGACTTCCAGCGGCGCATTGCCGGCGCCGGCGCCCATGCCCGCCAGGCTGGCGTCGATGCGGTCGCAGCCCTCCTCCACCGCCACGATGCTGTTGGCCACACCCAGGCTCAGGTTGTGGTGGGCGTGCATGCCGGTCTGGGTTTCCGGCTTCAGCACATCCTTGAAGGCGCGGAAGCGGTCGCGGACATCGTTCATGGTCAGCGCGCCGCCCGAGTCCACCACGTAGCAGCAGGTGGCGCCGTAGCTCTCCATCAGCTTTGCCTGCGCGGCGAGGTTCTGGGGCGTGGTCATGTGGCTCATCATCAGGAAGCCCACCGCCTCCATGCCAAGGTGGCGGGCGTACTCGATATGCTGCCGCGAGACGTCCGCCTCGGTGCAATGGGTGGCCACGCGAACGATGCGCGCGCCGGCGTGATAGGCGTCCTTGAGGTCGTGGACCGTGCCGATGCCGGGCAGCAGCAAGGTGGCGATCCTGGCGTGCTTGACCACGCTGGCCGCGGCCTCGATCCATTCGAGGTCAGTATGGGCACCGAACCCGTAGTTGAAGCTGGATCCCTGCAGGCCATCTCCATGCGCCACTTCGATGGAGTCGACCCTGGCCTCATCGAGGGCCCTGGCGATCTGGGCGGCTTGTTCGATGCTGTACTGGTGACGGATGGCGTGGCTGCCGTCGCGCAGCGTCACATCGGAAATGTATGTCTTCTTTTGGCCATGCATGGCAGGCACTCCTTATCTGCAGTGGGTCAGGCGGCGGCGCGTCGGGCAAGCATGGCACCGGCCATCCGCTCGGCGATGGTCAGCGCGGCGCTGGTCATAATGTCGAGGTTGCCTGCATAGGCAGGCAGATAGTGGGCGGCGCCTTCCACCTCCAGGAACACCGAGGTCTTGAGTCCGCTCACCCGGCCCACGCCCGGCACCACCAGCGGCGCGTCGGCCGCGATACGGTCAAACTGCACCTCCTGCTTGAGGCGGTAGCCGGGCACGTACTGCTGCACCTCGGCGGCCATAGCTTCGATCGACGCGGCGATGGCGGCTTCATCCGCCATTTCGCTGAGGCAATACACCGTGTCCCGCATGATCAGCGGCGGCTCGGCGGGATTGAGGACGATGATGGCCTTGCCCTTCCTGGCGCCGCCGATTGCTTCGATCGCCTTGGAGGTGGTCTCGGTGAACTCGTCGATATTGGCGCGCGTGCCGGGGCCCGCGCTCTTGCTGGAAATGCTGGCCACGATCTCGGCATACAACACCGGCGCCACGCGGGAGACAGCGGCCACCATGGGAATGGTGGCCTGCCCGCCGCAGGTGACCATATTGACGTTATGCGCATCGAGATGGGCATCGCCGTTCACCACCGGGATGCAGTACGGGCCGATAGCCGCTGGCGTCAGGTCGATCATCCGCAGCGACGGGCGCAGGCCGCGGAGGAACGCATCGTTCTTCACGTGCGCGCCAGCGCTAGTGGCATCGAACACAATGTCGATGTCATCGAACACGGGCAAGCGGCTCAGCCCGCCCACGCCTTCGTACGTGGTCGCCACGGCGAGGCGCGCGGCGCGTGCCAGGCCGTCCGATGCCGGGTCGATGCCGACCATCGCGCCCATCTCGATATGCGTGCCGTGGCGCAGGATCTTGATCATCAGGTCCGTGCCGATATTGCCGGAACCAATGATGGCGGCTTTGAGCCTGTGTGTACTTTGCATATATTTGCGCTCCCGCAAGAATCAAGAATCAAGAAAATCGCACGGAACAGCGGCCGACGCCACCGATCGACACGTGGAGACTGTCACCGGACTTGACAGGTACCATCGCGGCAAGGGAACCGGAAAGGATAATTTCGCCAGCCCGCAACGGCATGCCCAGTCTTCCCATGGTGTTGGCCAGCCAGGCCACTGCATTTGCCGGGGAGTTCAACGCGGCAGCGCCGGCACCGGTCGCAACGACGCTGCCGTTGCGCTCCAGTACCATTCCGCAGGTACGCAAGTCGAGCGCGCGCGGATCCACCAATTGGCTGCCGAGCACGAACAACCCACACGACGCGTTGTCAGCCACCGTGTCCTGGATCTTGATCTTCCAGTCCCGTATCCGCGAATCAACGATCTCAAAGCAGGCCATCACGCCCTCGGTCGCACGTAACACGTCTGCGACCGAAATACCCGGCCCGCACAGGTCATGCTTGAGAACAAACGCGATTTCCCCTTCCGCCTTTGGTTGAATAAGACGGCGCATGTCGATGGCATCACCCTCCGGCACAAGCATCTTGTCAAGCAGGAATCCGAAGTCAGGCTGGCGCACGCCCAGCATAGCCATCACAGCCTCGCTGGTCACGCCAACCTTCTTTCCAATCACGCGGGCACCCCGGGCTTGCTCGAGCTCTATCACGTGTTGCTGGATGCGATACGCGTCTTCGATTGTCAAGTCTGGATACCGCGTTGAGATCGGATCAACCACCGTACCGCTGCTCACAGCGCGAGAAAGCTCGTCACCAAGGGAAGCAATCAGAGAAGTTTGCATGGAATGCTCTCTCATTAAGAATTGACAAAACCGGAGTCTTGGTTGGCGTCATGGCGCGCGGCATCGGTTCCTGGCGACGTCGGTCGCAGCACGAAGCCCGCGATGGCGGGAACCAGAACAAGCGCGCCGATCATATTCACGACGAACATGAAAGCCAGCAGGATGCCCATGTCCGCCTGGAACTTGATCGGCGAGAATACCCAAGTCAGCACACACAGCGAGAGCGTAGTGCCGGTGAACACCACGACTCGGCCAGTGAAAATCAATGCCTGGTAGTACGCCTGCGCAAGGGTGGCGCCCTGCCGCAACCCGCTCATCGTCACAGAAAGGTTGTATAGCGCGTAGTCGACACCGATGCCCACCCCGAGCGCCACCACCGGCAGTGTCGCCACTTTGACGCCCATGCCGAGCCAGACCATCAAAGCTTCCGCCAGCACCGAAGTCAGCATCAGTGGTAGCACCGTGCAGACCACGGCGCGCCACGAGCGGAAGGCTATGAAACACAGCAGAATCACCGCACCATACACCCAGAGGAGCATCTTGTGGTTGGCGTCCTCCACCACGATATTGGTGGCGGCCTCGATGCCTGCGTTGCCTGCAGCCAGCAGAATCTGCGCATCCTGGCTCGGGTGCAGCGCGCGGAAATCATCCACAGCAGCGACGACCGCCGCGAGGGTCTCTGCCTTGTGGTCGCGCAGGTAAGCATAGACCGATAGCAGGTCGCAGGTCGGATTGAATAGCTCGCGGGGTGCCCTAGCAGCGCCAGCATTGATGAGTTCCTGGTTAGCGATCAGTTCAGCCCATTTTGGATTGCCCTCGTTCATCCCCACCATCGATTGCCGGGTCAGCGAAGCCAGGGATTGTGTGCCCTCCACGCCCGGCACCTCCCGCAGCCGGAACTCAAGCGCATCGACCATTTGCAATCGCTGATATTGCGCGCATTGGCCGGGTGGGGTCTTGACCATCACCACGAACACATCGCTGCTCGCGCGATAGTTTTGCACCACGAACGCGTTGTCGCGGTTATACGTCGACGCCGCGCGCAACTCGGGCGCACCTGCGTCCAGGTCTCCAATGTGCAAATGCCGCGCGGCGCAAATGGCGAGCATACCGAGCACAGCCGCACCCAAGATGACAATGGTCGCGGCCTTGCCTCCCGTCAGCCCTGCCAGCATGGTCCAAACCGAGCGCGTCTGCGCCATCATGCTATCGCGCTGCAACGCCCGCCGCGCGGCTCGCTCCGACACCCCCGTATACGAAAGCAGGATCGGCAGCAACGCGAGATTGGTAAACACCAGAATGCCTACGCCAAGGCTGGCGATCACCGCGAGCTCGCGAATGACCGGCGCGTCCACTAGCCCCAGGATCGCAAAGCCAACCGCATCCGCGAGCAAGGCAGTGACCCCGGCGGCGAACAGGCGCCGAAAGGTGTAGCGCGCCGCGATCAGCTTGTGCGTGCCACGCGCGATGTCCTGCAGTATGCCGTTCATCTTCTGTGCGGCGTGGCTAACGCCGACGGCATACACAAGGAACGGAATCAGGATCGAATACGGATTGAACTCGTAGCCCAGTAGAGGAAGCAGTCCGAGTAGCCAGATGATGCCCGTCAGCGTGCAACCGATCACCAGGGCACTGCTACGCCAGCAGCGCGTGAAATAGAATAACGTCAGGGAGGTGATGGCGATGGCTGCGCCGAAGAAGCCGAGCATCACGCGCAGGCCGCCAATCAGGTCGCCCATCACCTTGGCAAAACCGACGATGCGAACCTTCACGCCCTTCCCGTCGTACTTTTCTCGCAACGTTTCCAGCCGCGCAGAGAGAGCCCCGTAGTCAAGCTGCCGCCCCGTCTCATGGTCAACATCGAGCAAGGGAAGATACACGATGCTCGAGCGGAAGTCCGGCGCCACCAGTTGCCCGATCTCCCCGGACCGCTCAACGTTAGCGCGCAACGCGGCGATACTATCTGGGGAGCCATCGTAGTTGTCCGGGACCACCGGGCCGCCGTCGAATCCGTCTTCGGTCACCCCCGTCCAACGTGTGGCAGGCGTCCATAGCGACTTCATGTATGCCCGGTCCACGCCGGGCAGCAGATACAGCTCGTCGCTAAGCTGCCGCAGCACATCCAGGTAGGCCGCGTCATAGATGGTGCCACCGCGCGTCTCTACGGCGATGCGCACGGCGTTGGAGGTGCCCTGTAAATCCTTGGCGTGTCCAAGATAGTTAACGACAAACGGATGATGCGTCGGGATCGTCTTCAGGAAGCTGGCATTCAGCCGCAGGCCGGTCGCGCCCATACCCAGCGCGACGGTCAGAACCAGGCAGACCGAGATCCACGCAATACGATGGTTGAAGAGGAGCCGTTCGAGAAGACCGCCAGAATTCCGGTCAAACTTCGAAATATCGTCGATTGGAGGAAATTCGAGGGTAAGCACACTATCTGACGTGTGATTCATGTCAATCCTTCGGTATTGAGAGGGGTGCTTATGAGGCCGAGCGAAGGTTCACGTGACTGGCGCCACGTTGGCCCACTACGACCAGCACGCCACTTGACTCCTCCACCACTGCCATAATCGGGATAGGGTTGTCGGCTACCGCGGCCTGGAACTGGCGTCCCCCGTCCGTGCTGCGCCAAGTGCCGCCCGCCTCGTCGAACAGCAGAATCGCGCCGTTGCGCCGCACTGCGCCACCGAACAGCGAGCGCTGCGTGGGGATCTGGCTCTTGCCCCAGTCATCACCGCCATTTTCCGAAACGAATGCGTTCCCGCGCAGGCCTGCGGCAACCAGCTCTCCGCTCTTTCCTCTCTGAAGAGTAAAGAGCGTGCCCTTATACGGAATACTCAGACGCGCGAAGCTTTCGCCGCGATCGCGGGAGCGAAAGATACCACCCGCTTCACCAGCGATGAGCACCTCCGGACCGCTACTCGTGATGGCGTAGAGATGCGAACGCTCCAACCCGGGCAAGGCCGCACCGGCGGGCTCCCAGTTCTCACCGCCATCGTCTGTCGAAAAGAAGAGTCCGTAGGCGCCAAGCGCGAAGCCACGCTGCGCGTTCATAAAATGCACGGCCAGAAAAGGCTTATCAGCGCCATCCGCTACGAAGCGCTCGGCATTCCTGCGGGCGGCGGCATCGGCATCGCCGGCGCGCGCATATAGCTTGCGCGCGGCCATCACGCCATCAAGCTGACGGGTCCAGGTCTGCCCTGCATCCACCGTGCGCAGGATCACGCCGCCATGGCCAACCGCGCAGCCCTTGCTGGCATCTATGAAGGCAAGGTCCGTCAGTGTCACGTCCACCGGCACGGTGGCACTGCGCCACCGGTGCCCACCGTCGTCGGACAATAAGATATGTCCCCGCTCGCCGCACGCTACCAGGCGCGGCCCTGCCTGGGCGATTGCGGTGAGCAGGGAACGCGCGGCAAGCTCGGCAGGGTCGTTACGAACGGCTGCCGGCGATGTGGCAGACGCAGCCATCGGCATGGAGGCCGTCAACGCCAGCGCCTTGAGAAAGCGACGGCGTTTTTCTGAAAAGGAGGACATGGACATGGGGAATCCGTAAAGGGCTACCTGCCTCCGCGAAGGCAGGCAGCATCGGCGATGGCTAGCGAGTCTGGTTGCTCACAAGGGCATCGGGCGTAAAGTAGCTGTCGGCGCGGTAGGGCACCGCCTTGTATTGTTCGTCGAAATCGCCCATCGAGCAGCGATAGAGCCACGCGCCGGTCTGCAGGTTGAAGAACGCATCGGTGCACATCGTCACCACGGCAGGCAACTCGGGAGCAACGAAGGGCAACATCAGGTCCGTGCGCCAGATCTTGCCCTGGGCATCCCAGCCGTCCATCACCGAGGTCGCCCAGGTATCCTCGTCGTGGTACGAGATCCGGCGCGGCACAGCGTGCCGCTTTCCGGCTTTCAGCGTCGCCTCCACCACCCATACGCGGTGCAGCTCCCAGCGCAGATTCTCCGGCTTCAGATGGTTCTTCGCCATCGCTTCGGCATCGCTGATTGTCAGCAAGCGGTTGGTGTTGTACGGGATGTACATCTCCTTCTTTCCGAGCAGCTTCAGGTCGTAGCGCTCTGAAGAACCGACACCCCCGAAAGCTTCATCAAAAAAGCTGGTGCCCGATGCTACGAAGTCCGGCGTATCGAAGCCAATATTGGGCGCGCGACGCACGCGCCGCTGCCCGGCAAGGTATTGCCAGATCATCCTGCCGTCGGAGAAGTCGTTCTGGTCGCGCAGCAACAAAGCCTCGCCCGCGCGGAACGCCGGAGCGTCCGTGGACTGAATCGACTGCCAGAACATGCCATCGTGCTTTGAACCGTCCCCGGCTGGCTCGCGATAGTAGGGAAACTGATCGTTCACCGTAGCCTGCGTCGCCAGCACCGACTGGCCACTTGGGGTATTCGCCCACACCTTGTAGCGCATGTCGATCGATTGCCCGCGCCAGCGCGTGAGGTGATTCCAGCGAACCTCCTCTCCACTCTTTGGGATCGGAAAGGGCACGCCGCCATAGGCACCTTCGACAGCCAGTCCGTCCTTAGATAGCTTGGCTTGGGTAGCGTTGCGCAAGGTATTGTTGTAGAGCCATTGCGGGGCGGCCGCCGTGCGGCGGGTCGGATAGACATTGATGCGGAAAGTGTCGGGATAGCGCTGGAACAGCGCCATCACCCCTTCGCTCAGATGTTCCGAGTATTTGGATGCATTGGCAGCAGTGATCGTGAACAGCGGCTTGTCAGCCGCGAACGGGTCGACACGACGGCCGTCGCTCTTCTGAGCGCCAGACCCGGCGGTATAGCCGCCCGTCCAGACGGGAATGGTTCCTTCCTTGTTGCCGGCGCGTTCCGCGCCCAGCGGCGTCAGTGTCGTCTTGAGAGTGGCTGCCTCCTGCGGCGACACCGCGCCGATGGACAACGCGGGCACCGTCGCCAGAAGGCCGAGCGCCACCGCCAGGATGCGATGAATGGGGTTCTTCATGGTGAAGGGTTCCTAAATGGTGCGTGAGAGGGTGAAGGAGACAAAATCGCGATCCTTCAGCGTCTGTCCGAATGTGAGCGTTCCGGCCGGGGTAGTCAGCGGGGCGGCGCCTCCGTAGTAGTGTGTGTAGTTCAGTCCGATCTTCCACACCTTCAGATACTCGCCGCTAACACCGATGCTGAGGTCCCCGCCGTGGTAGGCGCCGCCGCCAAAACCGGCTACAGCCGAAGAGCGGCCGAACGGGCTGTAACCGATGCCAATCGGGACAGTGATATCGAGCCCGTCCATCACCTGAAAATACGACGGTTCCAGCACGACACGTAGCGCGGCCGCGTCACGTGTGGTGTTGGCATCCAACGCCGCGGGGTTGCGGTCAACGCTTAACCGCCTATTCCAAGCCACCTCCCCGATCAGGTTCGCGGAGGGCCACAACGGTGAGCGGGGCAGCACCGTGATGATGGACAACTGAGCATGGGCAGTAGAACCCACCGCATACAGCGGATTGCCGCTGTTGTCCGCAGCCGTGTTGCCAGCCACAACCTGCGGGTCACTCACTAGCGGGGCATTGCGGCGCATAGACATTTCGCCCCCGACGTTGGCCTCGCCCACAGTGGTCGAGAAGCTCGCGCCGAAGGTACGGATGTTCTCTGGGAACACCAGACTATACTGCCCGATCTGGTCGACCGGCGAGGTCGAGCCCACGCCCGCGCCTGGGCGTAAGTAGACCTGGAAATTCTTGTCGTGGTAGCGCGCGAAATAGAGGCCGAAGTCCGTATCGATCGCGTCGACCCGGTAGCGTAATTGCAAACCGCCTTGGCCACTGTTCCTGGCCTCCTGATCGCGCCCCCGGTAGAAAGAGGCGAGCGGGCCGGTCGTTCCTTCCGCCGCGATGATGCGCTCGCCGCCCGCATCGGCCATGTCGGCGTTGCTGAAGTAGCTGCCCGCCGCCGGCACTCGCGTGCGCCGCCACTCTAGTGTCCTGCGTCAGAAGTTCCTTGCATTATTGACACCACATAGTAGTCTGCGTTGAAGGCACGCAAACGGCG
>NZ_JBIUHC010000127.1:0-29503 GCF_044627735.1 Cupriavidus sp. CuC1
CGGCAGAGAAGGCCTAGGCTGGGTAAGGATCCTAGGCCGGTCTCCGCCGATTTTCAACACTTTTTGTTAACGGCTCGAACCCGAGGTGGCTGTTTCGCGTTGCAGAGCAATCAAACGGACTCGTTCTTGCTGCGGTCCTTGGCTTTTTCTGCACCGTCCAGCATTACCCAGCAGAGGGTGCAAAATGCGACGCCAAAAGCACTGACAAGTAGCATACCGAGCATCTTATTCTCCCTTGCTTAGAAGGACACCTGTTACAAATAATATCACGCCCCAAAAATACAGCAGGACGTAGCGAACTACGCCGCTGGTCGTGAGCGGTTCACTGCCGAACGCCAGGGAAGTGGCCGCAATGATGCAGGCGGCCGACAGGGTATGCGCAAGGCGACCGACGGATTCAAGCTGCTTCACGGTTGGGGCGCGAACCGCCCGCTTAATGTGTTGCAGTAATTTCATTGGGTCTGCAGGTTAGCCGCGCAGATCCGTCCCCTTGCGGGCACGGACCCGCAAGGGATGGTTGGAAAAAGGCTGCTGCTTACCGGACCATCGGCGCCCGTTCCGTCGCTTCCTGGTTGGCGTCGGCAATACCGCGCTCGAATGCCGCTTTCAGAGAGACGTGCGCGGCGACGACTGCTGGCAGCGCGGCGCCGTAGCGCCCGACCACGTAAGCCGCGGTGGCAGCCGCTTGCAGATCGCCTTCGTCGATTAACTGCGCCGACAGCGCAACCCAACGAAGCGTAGCGTCGTCATGGATTTGCGCTGCGGCTTGCACTGCGTGATCTGCCGTGTTGACCGCCGAGCCCAGAACAGGCCAGCCGGCCACGGCTGTGGCGGCCCACTGACGAAAGCCGGCGCGCCTATGCAGCAGCGCCGCGAGGAAGATGAAGACGATGCCGACATGCAAGAAGAGGACGCAGAGCATGCGCGGCAGTGTTGAGATGAAGCCTGCGAACAGGCGTTTTACGCGGTTCATAGATTGTTCCGTGGATAAACGAAAACACCGCCAGACGTGATGGCAGCGAGCGGTTGAGGTGCCGCCGTGAGGCAGTCGATGCGGATCGGGGTGTGACTACGGTTGCTGGGATGCATGACGTTGTTCGAGTACCGGCCATTGCCGAAGCCGGCCCTGCGTTCGGCCGGCGAGGCTTCGAACCACTGGCTGTCTTCGCTATCCATAAAATTAAAGAACAGGCCGGCGGTGTCGCCCGCCTCGATGTCGGCAGCGATTGGCAGAGGCCGTCGTGCGGTGTCCAGTTCGTGTTCCTGAGTAGCGCGCTCGATGAGCCCCGGCGTGACGGCATCGAACCGGGTGAGGCCTAGGGTTCGCATATTCCCTCCGGCGGAAATTCGCTGACGTAGATGGCACCTGGACCTCCACGGAAGCAATATGCTCTCTCGAGGGAGGCCCATTCGGTTAGCCACGCAATTCGCTTGGATCGCAGGCTTCCAGCCCATTCGCCGTCGGTCGTCTCCATGAACGTCTCGTACATTGCGGTGATGTCGACGAGCGGCTTTCCGAGGGCGGCCTGGATGCGCGCCATCGCCGCTGCCTTTGTTGGCTGCGATGCGGCATGCACGATGAGATCGGCTGTGATCATGCATAGCAGCGCGCGCAGCGCAATACTTGGATCACTGCTTTCATCAAGCGGATCTGGCCGGAAGGCAGGCCAGATCCGCTGTGCCTGGCCGACGTCGTGTTTGCGGTGTTTCCGCCCACGCCGCTTAGCCATGTTGATATCCCACGGTTCCAGGCGACTGCGGCGGCGATACGCCTGCGTCGTCGAGCGCTTCGGCTACCGCCCAAATGACACTCCCGAGCTGTGCGTTGCGGATCTCTTCGTATGTCCAGCACTTCCAGACTTGCTGGAGTGCCGCGACCTGCTGCGTTTGCAACTGGCGAAGTCGCGCGTTCTCTGCGGCCAGTTCCTCATTTGTCATGTTGCTTCTCCTTGTTCTCGGCAGCCGGAAGCCGGCGGTGCTGAGGCTGGTGACCTTGGAATGGCGGGGCAGGGCTGATGCTTGCCCCGCAGATGGCGCTAAGCGAACAGGTCCTCGGTGACCCAGGACGGGACGTCGGAATCAATCGCCGGCGGTAACGGATCGGTCGAGTTGCGGGCGGCGGGTACCGCTACCTGGCCAAGGGCGTCAGGGGTGTCTCGCGCGGCTTCCTGCGCCTTGAGGCGCTCGACAATGCTGCTGGCGATGGCCTCTGGCGCCTCGGCCGACAGTGCCTGAAGCCGGTCGCGCAAGGGCTCGAAGGGTGACTGCGTCTGCTCGCACCACATCTTGACCTTGCCGTCCAGGCTCGCAATGGTGGAGATGCCCGCCGCGCGTTGGCGCTCGACCACCAGGGTCTTGCCCTCGATCTTCACTTCGGCCGCGCTTCCCAGCGCAGCTTTGATTGCCAAGCGGTCCACCGACTGGAGGTGTTCCTCGTCGACCAGGTAGCGCACGCGCACGAAGGCGCCGGCACAGCGCTGACCCAACTCGCGGATTGCCTCCAGGTCTGGTGGGCCGTCGAAGTGCAAGTCCAGCGTGACCCGTGCGGGCGTCACGAAGACCGCATACTCGGCCTGGCCGGGACGGATGTCCCAGATCAGGGCGGACTTGTCGCCATCTTCGCCGTAGTGAAAGCGTCCGATGGAGCCGGCGTAGGCAATCAGCTGCCGTCTGCCGGCGAACTCGCGCCGCCACGCTTGCTGCTTGTGGATATGGCCAAGTGCGACTGCATCGGTGTTCGCCTGGAACAGCGAGCCCAGATTGAACTCGTGGTCCTGGCCCGCCATCGGCACGCCGTGCTCGGTCAGACATCCATCCACCGTGCCGTGGCCGATGAGCATCGTCGGCACGCCTTGCGCGAACAGCCGGGCATTGACGGACCCGAACAGGGTCAGCAGCTGATGGAGCGCCTGGCCAATCTCGGCCGCGGCATGTTCCGCGCCGACCGTGGCGATCAGGTCTGCCTTGTTGACGGTCGGCAAGCACGTGACCACCAGATCGGCGGGTGCGTCCCATGTCAACCCGTTGCTGTGCCACTGGCCTTGCACCAGGGCGATCTGGCCGATCCGGTCTGCGACGGCAATGGGATGCCGTGCGCCGACCAGTTCCAGGACGCGCAGCAAGCCCGGGGGCTCGTGCGAGAAGGTGCCTTGCAACATCAGGACCGGGCAATGATTGGCCAGCCGCTGGATCTGCTTGGCCAGTTCCCGGAAGGCCGGTTCGTGGGCGTCAAGTGCATGGTCGGTGGCGTCGCCGGTGATGACCGCCGCCTGCACGCCGATCTCGATGGCATGGGAGACCGCAGCGCCAAAGCAGCGGTTCGATTCTGCGAGATGGGTTGCGGAGTAATGCAGATCACTCATGTGAGCGAGTTTCATGGAAGTTCCTCCTTACCTGCCGCGTTCGCGGCGATTGGAAAGTGAGGGAACGGCTTTCTGTTGCGTGCTGCGGGAGTGCACAAGAGAAAGCCCCCGGAATCTCGGGGGGAGACGCGGATGCGTCATTGAGGAAAGGTCTGCCGGCGTCAGGCCTCGACGGAAGCGTTAACGGTGTCGGACGCAAGGCCGGCCTGCGCCCTCGTGGCAGTTGGTGCCGACCGTTACGCGGCTTCCAGGTCGTCCAGGAACCCCAGCATCAAGCTGCTGGCATAGTTCGCGCCGTGCTCGGCCAGTGCCTCGAGTTCGCCGGTGGCGGTGGCCAGCCGGTCGATCTCGCGTGTCCAGCCGTTGCCCAGCTTGGCCTTGAAGTACTGCTTGCGCAGCGTTTCGTCGATGCCGCTCACCAATGCCGCGATCTCGAAACGCAGGCGGGCGTTGACGTACGCACCGTCGTTGCCCAGGCCGCGGAAGACGGTATGGACGCTGTCGAGCGAGGCATTGGTGCGGGACCAATCCTGTCCATACCGCAGCGTGGCCCACTGGCTGATCAGTTCGGGGTCGCCGTTGCTGCCGTTGACGGCATGCAGGACCCGCGCTTGCAGCTCGGCATCGTAGTCGCCGGGAGGATCGGCCTCCGGCCTGGGGGCCGGCGTTGCTGGGGTACCGGGCGTTGTCCCGGCCAGCCATCCTTGGGGGGCGGTAGGAACCAGGCCAAGCGACAGCGCCGGGGCCGTGTTCAGGCTCAGGGCCTTCGCCATGTCCAGATCCGCGGTGAGCTTGGGCACCCACTGCATACCCAGGCGTTTGGCACCCTGGTCGTCGTAATACGTCCGCGTTTCCTGCACCTTGGTGAGCCAGTAGATTGGCTTGCCCGGTTGGAACGGATTGAAGCGCGGGATCGTGCCCAGCGCCGTCTTGATGCGCATCAGGTCCGTGAAGATGCCTTCGGCGGCGTACTGGCTGGTCGTGGTGATCGACACGGGCCCGACGGTTGGGATGTCGGGAATATAGAACAGCAAGTCGCCGCGGAACTTGCACAGCCCCTGCAGGTACTCGGGGCAGCAATCCGGCTTGCACTCGCCGCGCGGGACCAGCTCGCGGCGCGGGAGGAACTTCATGCGCCGGGCGCGCTGCTCGCGGATTTGCTCCGGAAACACGGGCTCGCGATACATGCAGTAGCGCTTGCCGTCCTTCCCATAGAGGGACTCGTAGTTGATCGGCCCGCCATAGGACTTGAATGCGTGGGGGAAGAAGTCGAGCAGCTGGTCGGTATGAAAGACGATCGGGAAGCGGTAGAGCTGTGGCTCGCCGCGTTCGTCAGGCTCGCCGTAGGTATCGAGGATGTGCCGGGCGAATTCCGGCATCTCGAAGTCTGCCCCGGAGACATTGAAGTGGGGTGTGTTGGCGGGACGGGTGGGATGGGGGATGTTGCACTGCGCGGCGATGGCCGCTTCGGCGTCCTTGAACTTCTGCTGGCCGGCAACTGCCGGGGCAAAGAGGGAGACGGCCTTGGGGTTCTTTGCGGCGGCCGCGGTGAGCAGCTTGGTGCCACTGCGGATGCGGCCCGATATATTCAGGCGCGCGGTTCCGTTGCTGAGTCGGTCCGACAGGATGGACTTCTCCATGACTTCTCTCCATGACGGCAATTGCCGCAACGGTTTATCCACCGGCAAATCCGGTGGATCTCCATGTGTGCCTCGATGAGGCTTGGGAAGTCCGTGTGCCCTATGCACTGGAATGGCGAGGCCATTCCGCTGCGAAGGCAGCTGTTATTCGTCGTCCATGCTGTCCTTGTCTTGCGAAAAGAAGAATGGATCGATCTGCGGGGCGTCATCGTCGGACCGGCCGCGTTTCCCGCAGGCGAGCAGCAGCACGGCAACGATCAGCAGGGCGGCAAGGGCTTCCATGTCGATCACCGGGGAGGTGGAAGGATGCCGGCAATGGCCATCGGCAGCCAGTGGCGAGGATTGCAGGCGCACGCATCAGCGGAAATGATCCCGGCCCATGGTAGGGAAGGGGACAAGCACCACGGAATGGTCGTATCTTGGCGTCGAAGGGCGAATTCGCGATGAAGCGTGCTGGTATTAGCCAATGACGCAATGCCGCTTGTGCGGCGGAGAAGTGCGTCCATGATAGGGCGCGGCACGGGGAAAGAAAAGCGGCGAGTCGCGTGCGATTTCCAGCTGGTTTCGCTCCGCCCAGGCAGCGGCGAACTCCTAATAATGCTTGCCATGGACCAGAAGACCTCACTTGTCATCAAAAATGCGCACCGTATCGAAGAGGCGCGCACGCCCGTGGAATCCCGCACCGTGCTCCCGCTGCGAACGGCACTGGTGTGCCGTCTGGTTCGGCGTGACTTCCACTTGCTGACCACCAAGATGCTGGCCTGCGCGCGTCAGCGCGGCTACCTGGGCGCCGTGCGTCGTGACCTCGATCAGCTCGAGACGGAGGTCAATCTGCTGGAAATTCGCTGCCATGCGATCCATCCGACCACGACGCCGGTGATCTATGCGGAGGTCGAAGTGCGCCTGGTATCGAGGGATGGGGCACGCTTGTTTCGGTTGATGCGTCGCTTCGACGAAGCCTATGGGTGTCTCTATGTGGCGCGATACGTGGGGCGCATCGATCGCGACCAGCAACTGGCAGTCTTGCCGCCGGTACTGATGGCATATGCCGCGGTCAAGTGCAGTGCGCTGCGGCTTCAGCGCAAGACGGCGCAGGAACTGGCCGACGAACACGGCATCGGCTAAGGGGCTGGGGCCGGCCGATCCGAAGTCTTGTATTTCCCTTCCGGCGCGCGCGCAATTCCCGTCTCCGCGATGAACAGGCTGGGCCGGCGCTTGCCGGCGGCGCTGATCCACAGCTGCTCGCGCGCCCGCGTCATGGCAACATACATCAGGCGCCGCTCCTCTTCCAAGGCGCCATGCTTGGATGGCCATGCCTCCTCCTCGGCGCCAAGAATCCAGACCCGGTCGAACTCCAGCCCCTTGGCGCTATGGGCCGTCATCAGGGCAACCCGGACGGTGCCCGGCACCGTTTCGTCCTTCTTTTTCTTCTGACGGGCCAGGCGCAGTTCGTCGAGCCGCTCCCTTGGGCGCTTGCCCGTCGCCGGGCGGTAGATCGCCGCCGCGACCTCCAGCATGCGCTTGGTCCGGTCGTCCTTCGCGCGAAGCATCAGCCACTCCTGAATGCCGAGCAGCATCAGGTGGTATAAGCCCGCCTTGTTCAAGTTGGCCCAGGCGTGGTGGCGCTTGGCAAAGTCCTTCCAGGTGGCGATGGCGTCAGATGAGAGCGTGGTGCTCTCGAAGTCCTGCTTCGCCCCGATCCGAATGGCATTGCCAAACAGCTGATGGATCTGCACGAGGTTGTCCTCGGACAGACCGGCCCAGCCGAGCACCTGGTCCATCGCCCGGGGGCTTTGCGTGCTCACGGCATCGATAACCGCGCCGAACAGGGCCACCTCCGGCTTGTCCAGCACGGACTCGCCATCGGCGCGCCGGTAGGGAAGTTGTCGGGCCACCAGCATGGCCTCGATCAAGTCCAGCCGGCGGTTGGCGCGGGTGAGCACCGCAAAGGAGACGCCGTCCGACGCGGCGGCCGCGACGGCGTCGACGCAGGCTTCGGCTTCCAGCTCGAAATCGCTGAAGCGCTCCCACTCGACAAGGCCGCCCGGCCCCTTGGCCGCCTGCAGCAGCTTGGGGATACGGCCGAGGTTGGCCTGCACCATCTTGCCGGCGGACGACAGGATCTCGTCCCGGCAGCGGTAGTTCATGCCGAGCAGAATGGTGTTGGCATGAAACTCCTTGGTGAACATCTGCATGCACTCATAGCCGAGCGCGCGCCGGAAGGCATAGATCGACTGGTCGTCATCGCCCACCGCCGTAATCTGGCTGCCGGCGGCCCCATGGTGCGCGCTCCAGCGATATTGCACCAGGTCGGTATCCTGGAACTCGTCGATCAGCAGGTAGTCGACTGGCAGCGGTGTCATGGCGCCAGAGAAGAGGGCTTCGTTGGTCTTCAGGAGAATGTCCTGGAAGTCCACCTGACCGTTGCGCTGCAGGATCCGCTGATAGGTCTCCAGCAGCTCCAGTTGCGCGTCCGTGAGGCTGTGCCCCTTGCCGGCCGCTTTCGCGTCCTCGATCAGGCGGGTTGCCTCATCCAGTTCGATCTCGAGGCCGGCTTGGGCAATGGCGCGTCGCAGATATCCGCGCCGCTCGCCCTCGCGCACGATGTCCCACGGGCGATCACCATAGGGCGAACGCATGTTGGCAAGGATGGCGCTGCCGAAGCCGTTGCGCCCCTTGGGGAAGCTCATCAGGAGATCGATGGAGTGGAAGGTGCCGACCAGCAGGCGCGGCTTGGCGGCTTCGCCGGCGATGGCCACGATGCGCTCGCGCAGCTCCAGCGCGGCGTCACGGGTAAAGGTGACCGCCGTGACGGTTGACGCGCCGTCCGACAGCAAAAAGGCCGCTTTCGCGGCCAGGGTCTTGGTCTTGCCGGAACCCGGGCAGGCCACGGCAAGGCAGTAGGTGCGGCAGCGCGCCGCCTCGAGCTGCTCGGGATTCAGGTTCGCGAGCAGGCGTTCGTCACTGGGCATCAGAGGGCCGCGGCATCGGTGGCGCTGGACGACGACCCCTCTGCCAGCCTCTCCTGCAGGCTGCTCACCGCTTCGACGATGGCGGCGTCGCCCTTGGCGCTGCGGTTGGCGCGGCGGGCACCGCGGGCGGGGCGCCCTTGCGCATTGCGTGCCCGCGAGGTCTGCATGCCGATGTTGGCACGCGCGGCAAAGCGAAAGATCGGGCGAATCTTCTGCTTCGTCTGGTAGCGCATCTGGTCGACCTCGCTCGCGTCGATCTTGCCGTTCCATTCCAGGTTGACCATCAGCGCCAGCAGCTGGTCGTACAGGGTGAAGACACGCTGCAGGGCCAGGCCTTCGCGGGAGCGGATCTGGATCGTTTCGTCGTACGCTGGGCCCGTGTAGGTGACGGCAATCGCGCCTTCGGCATAGGCGTCGCGGTCAACGAGCGCCTGCGTCGCCTCCAGGTTCCGGCGCACCTCGGCGTCGATGGCGCCGATGAGCGCCTGGAGTTGCTCGCGCAGCTTGGCGGCCCGTTCCTCGCCAATGATCGCATCCCCGCGCCGGCGCATGAGCTCGGCGCCCTTGTCGATGAGGTAGAAGAAGCGGGTGAACGACGAGGCGACCACCTGGTCGTTGAGCACGACGTGCTGCTGCACCGACGGGATCCCGGCGATCTTGCGCTTGAGTTCCTGCTTGCCGCGCTCACGCTGCGCGCTGGCTCGGCGAATCAGGTCGTCGGCAAGTGCCTGCTCGGCAGCGCTGTCAGCCGATACGGAGGCCGCATTGCCGACGGCGGCTTCCGCGGCCTCAGCCGCCAGCGCGACGCGCGACTCTTCGGCGGCCTCCAGCAGTTCATCGTGCTCCGCGCCCGGGCCACTGCCGAGTTCGTCGTGGTTGGTGTCCATGGCCCTGAGGGTCATCGTGGTTCCTTGTTTAGATGGATGCCTCTCAATCGTGCGGGAAGGGGGTGGAATCGGTGCGGGCGAGAGCGCGGCTAAAACGCGCGCGATTCGCGTTCAAGGGGCTGTGGCGGCCCTCGTGACAGCCTGAATCTACCCGCAGTGGGCAATTTTTTGCGCGCGTAAGCCTTTGATTTTTGAAAACTTCGTGAGGCGCAGCGGCAATTTCTGTGCCCGAAAATGGCCAAAAAAACGCTCCGACACGCTATGCCGGGAAGCGTCCAGGCTTCGCAGAAACTGGCCGGAAATCTAGATAGCGAGGCACGGCCTTGAGGCGGGACCGGCATTGAAATCGGCTGATTTTGGCGTACATCTTGCCCGACACGATTGGCATGTTTTGGCGTTCAATACCTCCATGCAATCTGACCTCAGCCCCAATCCTACTGCCCTCATCGGCGCGCAAACCGTGGCGCGGGCACCGACCGCTTGGCCTATTGATAGGGGGCAGCCGTCGCCGATGGAAGTTCCGCGCACGCGCGAACGACATCGTGCCAGGCGCAAGCTGGAGCAGCCCCTTGTGCAATGGGTCGCAGGTGCGGTGGCGTGGTGGCTTCGCTATCGTAAACTGCTTGGACTGTGGGCGCTGCTTGCCTCTCCCGTCCTTGCGGGCGTCGTCGGGCAGCAATATATTCAGCATCGGCAGCAGCGAGGCAAGCCACCGGTGGTGCAATCGGCGCCGGTAGCTGAAGCGTCCCCTGTCTCCGCGGTGTCGCCTTTGCCTGTATCGGTATCAGAGACGTCTTCCGAGGCGAGCCATTCCGCGACAGGCACCGTGGCCGCCGCGGCCCAGTCTGCCCTGCAGACTAGGGATGCCGACCGCGCAGCCGCGCAACCGTCTGCAGCACAAGCGAGTGCTACCCCTGCCTACGAACCAGCGCGGCTACCGAAGGCCTTCCATGTCGCCGCCGCGCCGGCGCAGTTGGTGACCCTGCCGCCGGTGATCAAGTCGACTGCTGACGTACCGTTGCCGCTACCCGCGCCACTTCCGAGCGCGACGCTGACACGCCCGACACAGAAGGCGCTCACTGCCGAGGAACCTGCCGGTGTCAAGGTCACCTTGAAGCGCGCTCTTCCGGCCAAGCCGCCGATGGCGCCAACGATCACCGAGACCGCACCCATCGCCCAGTCGGAGAAATTGGTCGGAACCGTCACCGAGACCGCCCGCTAGTCCAGCCACCATCCTCTCAGCCGCGCCTATGAACAACGTTAGTCCCCTCCCGCGATTGGCCGCTGCGTCGCCCCTGCCGCTAGCGCCGAGTACCCCGCAGTTCGAACCTGCCGCACGCGAACCCGCGTCATATGGCTATCGGATCGAGGGCAAGGAACTGGTGATCGACCACCAGGCCGAAGACATTCGCCATGTCCTACAGGGCCAATGTGCGATCCAGGGCGCCATCGAGATCCTGGCGGGCGGGCTCTATTTTGCGGGCAGTCTGTCAAAGGGACACATCAACATCCCGAACGGCACGCTGATCGTGGCAGAAGGTGCGGAGATCGGCGCTGAAATCTCGGTCAAGAGACTGTTCAACCTGGGTGCGATCCAGGCTTCGACCGTGACCGCGGCAGAACTGCTCGTCAACTGGGGAAGGATTGACGCCAGGGAAGTCGCAACCGTGTCGCTACGCAATGGCGGAGCGTTGGTTGCCGAGCATATTCGCTACGGCGACATGGACTCCAGTGGCGTGCTGCAGGGCAACCTTGCCCGGACCTCCTGATTGCATGTTTGGGGATCTGCCTCCACCAATGCGTCGTCGCTGGGCATTGGGCCGGCTCGCGGGCCTGCTGCTTGTCATTTGGGCTAGCCGTGAAGTGGTGGACTGGGCGGCGCTCTGGGTGCTGGTGCGCGAACACGTCAGCTGGATGTAGCAGGACATTGCAAAAAACTTGGCGGATCTCGCTACTGCACGGGTCCATTCTCATTAAGGCGAATGCTGTGGTCAACAAACAGAACGACGGGGCACGAACCAAATGGAGCAGTCAGACTAGCGAGGAGAGGCCGTGAAGCCGATGATTACTCTCGAGTACATAGGGGATGTGACCGACAATATGCGGGACGCGCGCACAACCCTGACCGCGTTGAAGCGGCTTGACCCGCCAGCCTATGAGAAATTGCGGGAAGCGGGCGTATTTTCAGATATTGAAGAACTCCTAGGCAAGGTCATGAAGGTGCGTGGCTTCGTCCATGCAAAGACCTATAGGCCCGAGTGAGCGACATTCACCGATTCTGCCTGATCGGACCGCACGGCGTCGGCAAGAGCACGATCGGGCGGATGCTGGCCGACCGTGGATTTTGGCACCTTAGCATCGGGACGCTGCGGCGCCTTGCGCGCAAGGGGATGCTGCCGAGCGACATTCCAATCCGGTTACTCGTGACGCTGCGAGACGCTGACCCGGGCCGCCCATTGCCTGACCTGGTGGTGGCAGCGGTTATCGAATTGGCGAAAACTCGGGATCGAGTGGTGATCGACGGCCTTCCGTCCAGCCCGTCGCATCTGGCATTGCTGGACCCGAGCTGGCGGATTATCAGCGTCACCGCGCCAGACGAATTGCGCCTGGATCGGCTCAAGACGAGGGCGGGGCAATCCGCCCGCGCGTGGGTGGCTGCCCGCGCATCGGCACGTGATCTCCAACTGCGGAGCGTCATCGAAGCCGCGGGCGCGCGAATCGAGAGATTTGACAACAGCGCTGGCCTCGATGTGTGCCGGGACAGGGCATGGCGTTTAGGAGCCAATCGACGGCAATGAGCGATCGGCAGGACGCCCCGCCGGTATACGTCGTCTCTGGCCTCCAGTCGTTTAGTCTCATGCGCGCAAGCGATGGCCCGGATTTTGGAATCCGGATGCGCATTGCGGGCAGACAAAAGCGGCTTCGTGTGCCGGAGACAGGATCTCCAGACCGCAGGATCGGCAAGGTAGTGCGGCGATAGCCTCGCCCACGCCTGGTGCGTTCAACGCGCCAAAACTGCCAGCTCGCTTCACCAAGTAGAATCCTCGCTCGGGATCAATCAGTCTCTCCGACTGCTGCCGCTTGCTGGTATCGGCGGCCCCATAGATATTCCAGTAGACGTCATATGCTGCGATGAACGCTTGCTGCGTTGAGTAGCCGGACTGGATACAGAGAAAGTAGAGCTTCAGGAGTAGGCTAGCCTGGAGCCTGCGGGCGGGCCGCTCCAAGTACCACTCTAGCGAGTGAGGCGTCTGGCCTGGCGGTGAGACGGTGCCATGAATTTCCTTGTAGATTGCACGCGCGTCTGTCGGGCGAATCCCCGTGGCGGCTGCAGTGGTGACTGCTCGTGCTCCCATTAAGCACAGCATGCGCGCTTGCTGAATTCTCATGCGGCTAACTGGTGTCTCTTTCATCAGCCTGCGCGGGAAACTTCGGCCTTCAGGCCGGCGAGGGATAGCGCGCGACGCGTAGCGTCGCCCCTGTTCCCGCTCTCCTTTGTCGTGTGCGCTATGAGTTGTTGAACGGGCGGCTCAACTGCCTCGCCCTTTTGTGCGGGGCAGTTGAGCTAGCCCACTCAGAAAACAATGCGTGATCCCAATGGAACCGGTTTCGCCAGCAATTAGCGCCCTGGTCAATTCCACTGTGGCGAACCGGTACTCCCAAAGTCGGAAGCCACCGCTGCATAGGGTTTCTAGCTGCACTGGTTTTGCCTTTGCGAGTATTGCCAGTGTCGCTCCCGGTACACAGACTATCGCTGGCGAGATACTCGACTCAACATGGGCGGCGGCCAACAGGGCGGCCATCAGCGCCGTATTGGTCTTCCGGATCTCTGTGCGAACCAATTGGGAGAGCGTGATTGCGGGAGGGTGATTCCGACCGGTAAGGAGCTCGTTTGCCAACTCCGGGCTCGGAAACCGAAAACTCCAAAGCGGAAACCCAACAGCGCTCATGGCCGCCAGTTGACCTGGTCCTGCCTTCGAAAGAAGTTCAAGCGTCTCCCTTGGAACCCCGGTGACCTCGCGTGCCAATCCCTCCCCTGCGTCAGCGGCGGTGACAAGAGCGGCCGTCATCGCCTTGTTCACTTTCACGATCTCCGCGCGGATCAACTGGGACGTCGCAATGTTGACAAAACCATCAGGGATGGCATTCAAGACGGTTGTCCCTTGCTGCAATATTCCTGAATCGTCGTTGTTAGAGCCAGTAGGCAGGACCCCATTTGGAGCACCGTGAGCCGGGCTTGTTCACTGAAAAAGCTATGCTTGAGTAACAATGTTGCGGAGAGCTTCTCACAGAATCCTTGGAGGTCGGATTGCAATTGAAGGATATCGCCGTCAACCCCTTGCGTTTGCGTAAGAAGAACTCGCTCCGCTTCGGCATCGGCCAGCTTTCGCGCCGTGGCCTCGAGTTGCTGGGTGACCCGGTCAAGTTCCCTATTGCGGTCGGCGATCGCGTCTTCCATGTTCCGGAAGTTGTCTGGGACCTTCTCCACTACAACGACTTTTTCAACGACGTGACCTTGCTCAAGCTCCACCCGTAGCCGCTCGATTTCCGCCCGTAGCCGCTCGAGCTCCGCCTCGTGCTCACAGATGTCGCGAGACAATGTTTCGATGCGACTTAGGCGTTCAGTCGCGACATTTGAAGTTTCCAGCTCTGCCAACCGACTTTCATTCCTCTGCTTTTCCAACTGCGCGATATGACTATCCTTTGCGGAAAGTTGCCTTTCCTGTGAGCTTATCTGCTCTTTTGCATCATCGAGGCGTTCTTCAAGGTTGTGCTGGGCGTTTATCAAGTCCTTCACGAGCGTCTCGTTGGTCGCCTCGCCGCGCATGGCGCGCTCTCTCACCTCATTCAGCACATCTTCGTCTGCCCCGTACAAGAGCTGCAGGGCCCGGGCGGTAGTGTTGGTTAGCAACTTTCTTGGATCTTCCATACCCTTGATCATCGTACGGGCAGACGCTCCGGTCCTCAGATATCGATAGAGAGATCCTCTGGAGATTTGGAGTGTGACTCTGGCGAGTTCAGTAAATTCGTGATTCTCCATTTCGTCCTTCAGCTCCAGGAGAAGCAAGCACATTCTATTCAACTCGTCGGCCGCACGGTCCCGCGTGTTGATGATTTCGCGGACAAGCGAATAGATCCTCATCCTTTTATCGGGGGAAAGATCGAGTTCAACCGGAATCTCAAATCGTACATCATTTTTCATGAATTGAATCCTGCGTATGTGTCTGGTTGTTCCCACGCTATGGCACTTATGTTTGAAGCGAAGCAACTCTCGAATGCTAGCGAATTTCAAGCGGTTTACGAAGATCTCCCTACCACCGTGGGGAAAAGTTATCCAGTTACGATTCGATTTCACTGCGCTGAATTAGTTGTTTAATATTGTTATCGGCTGCATAAATGTGGCTGTCAATTACGGCTAATTATGTGCTCGAAATTGGCCATAATTTGTGCGTAATCGGCGAATATGAGGCGCGCGATTGGCTGTGAGATTTTGTTTATTATTTTAGATCAATGACTTGCGATTCTAATTTTTGACCACTGCGGGCAAAATCTGTCGATATTCCGTCGCCGCTGGCTGGTCATTACCTAGCGAGACCGCGTGCAGTTCGACCGCGAGTCACGGTCGATTTCTTGTGTCTATCGGCGTGACCACATGCCAAAACGGAGTCAGGATTGGGGGCATGGAACTCTCAATACAACCCATCGACGCGCTCCTGGCCACCCTCGACGCGGAGCTTCTGGAAACGCTGCGCTCCGCCTCGGGTTTCAGCCGTGCACTGTTCGATAGCCACATTCAGCCGCTGCTGGATCGCCTGGCCGAGTGTGTGCAGTCGCTTCCTTTGTCTCGCGATGCATACAACGAGCCGGGCGGTGCGCTGCGCTTCGGCGTGATTAGCGGTCTGATGGCGTTTCGGCTGGCCGATAGCGCCATCTTCGTACCGGGCCACACCGCTGAGACGCGGCGGGTGCTCGATCCGCAGTACCGCTACAGCGGATTCGCGGCGGCGCTGGCATCCGTGCCCGCCATTCTCGAGGCGGTCATGATCGTGACGGTGACCGGTCGGCGGTGGTCGCCGATGAACCAGGTATCGCTGACGCAGGCCATGGTGGACGCCGAGGTGCGCGAATACACCGTCAACTGGAATCCATCGGCACGCGCTCCATCGCGCATGGTCGCTGCGCTGGTCGCCGGCCGGTTCTTCGTGCCGGATCTGTGGGCGGGCTTCGAGGAATCGGTCATTGCGGCGCTCGCGGATGCGATCCTTCCGATCCGTGGGGCGATCGCGGTGGAGACGCCGTTGTGCCGCGTGGTGCGTGTGGCGCAGGACAAGGCGTTCGAGATCAACGCCAAGGAGACGGCGAAACGCATCGATGCGCTTGGCGGGCCGCGCCTGCCCCTGCGCGATATTCTTGCGCTACCGGAAGTCCCCGCGATGCCGACATTTCCGCCCGCGGCGCCATCCCCCACAGCCGTCAGTGCGGCACCTTCGGTAGTGCAGACTTCGGAGCCCGTCGCCGAGACGCAGATCGCCGCTGCCGGGACCTCGACGTTGAGTCCGGAGGTCACCGAGCTGATGAAGGCCATCAGCGTCGATAAGGACGTGGCGCGGATCCGCGCGGATTGTGCCCTCAAAGAGGCGGGGTATTTCTTCCCCAAGAGAGCGCTCGTTCGATACGGGATGACGCTGGAGACGGTCATTAGGCTTTTCGTGGCCGCGGGATTGGTCCGGGAGCAGACCACCACGCACCTGGTCATGGTGCCAGCGTTCGGTACCATGGTCTTCGGCGACGAGGCGGCCTGATGCGCACCTATCGCGACATGTTCCGCCCGAACTACGACGTGGCGACCGCGGGCGTCTGGGCGGGTTCGGCGATGTTCTTGACGGCCGCGCAACCGCCACTGTGGTGGGTCGGGGCGCCGTTTGGTCTCGCACTCGGCGCGCTGCGGGCGAAGGAAGCACTGGACCTGTATCGCTTCCGCATCTCGCTGTCCGTGCTACGTGCGGAGACGCTGCCCGCGCGCGAGGTCATCGCGCGCTCGCGGACAGAGCGCGTGCCGCGCGACCCGCATACCGGGGGCCAGGGCGCCTTCTGGCTGGGGAGCGGCTTCCTGTGGAAGCAACGCCACGCGGAGATCGCCCGTGAGATACTGAGCCGCAATCCCGAGGAAATCGGCACGTTGCCCAAGTGGCTACCGCATAGCGTGGTGCGGCATATCACGCCGCCGAACTCCGTGCTGCTGCGGGAGGACGCGATCGGGGTGCCGTGGATTCATGGGCTGGAGCCCATCGAGATCCCGGTGCGGCTGCCGCTGGATTCCCTGCCGGGCCACACCCTGATTGTGGGAACCACCCGGGCCGGGAAGACCCGCCTCTACGAGCTGATCTCAACCCAGATCATCGACTTGCCGGCGAGCACGTTGTTTGTTTTGGACCCGAAAGGCGACCAGGACTGGGAGCGGCGGCTGCGATCCGAGTGCAAGCGGACGGGGCGCAAGTTCCTGTACTTTCACCCGGCGCACCCGTCAAAGTCGATTCGCATCAATCCTCTGGCCAACTGGGGGAACATCAGCGAGGCCGCCACGCGGCTCACGAATCTCATCGACGCCGACGAGTCGTTTCGCTCCTTTGCCTGGAAATCCCTGTATCGGGTCATGTCCGGGATGGTGGCCTGCGGGGTGCGCCCAAACATCAAGAAGGTGAAGCGCTACATCCAGATGGGCGTTGAGCCGCTGCTCGAGCAACTGCTGACGCAGCGCTTTTTTGCCGCCGAGGGTCCATCATGGGACCGGGATCTGAATCAGGGCGGGGGAGGGAAGCCGGTCAGCCGCCTGGATCTCATGATCCAGAAGTACATCCTTGACGCGAGCAATGTCGACGAATCGATCGACGGCCTGATCGCCATGGTGAAGCACTCGAAGGAGCACTACTCGAAGATGATCCAGGTCCTGGAGCCGATCCTCGAGATGCTCGGCTCCGGCGAGCTTGGCGCCATGCTCTCCCCGGATCCGGAGGACATCAACGACCAGCGTCCGATCTACGATACCCGCAAGATGATCAATGAGCGGGCCGTGGTCTACATTGCGCTCAATTCGTTGCCCGACAAGATCATCGGCTCGGCGATTGGCAGCGTGATGTTCGCCGACCTGGCGTCGGTTGCCGGGGACATCTACAACACGACCGGCAAGACCGACGTGTACATCATGGCCGACGAGTCCGCGGAACTGACCAATGACCAGGCCATCCAGATCCTGAACAAGGGTGGCGGGGCGGGCTTCAAGACCTTCATGGCGACGCAGACGGAGGCGGACTTCATCGTGCGGCTGGGCTCGAAGGAGAAGGCCCGCCAGATGCTGGGGAACCTCAACAATCTCATTTGCCTGCGCGTCAAGGACTATGAGACGGCAAAATGGATCTCCGAGAGCTTTGGCCAGACCATTGCACGCAAACAGACAACGTCCTATTCCAACACGTCCGAAAGCTCCACCGCGTTCACGGAGTTCCGGGGCAGCACCGGCCGGGCCATGGAGGAGAAGGAAGCGCCGTTCGTTTCGCCGGACTTGTTGACCAGACTGCCCGGTCTCCACTACTTTGCATTTCTTGGCGGCAGCACGTTGTACAAGGGCCGCCTGCCATTGATGGCGGACTAAAAAGAAAAGGGACGAAGAAACACGAATAGGTTGTTTTACTACCCGAGGCTATCGGGAAAGTTACGTCTGTCAGAGACGATCACCGCCAACAAGGGGGATCGGGGCAGAAACGGGAAGACCCGCGAGGGTCTGATGCGTTTACATTTGTGCACGTTTAGGATAGCAGGGGCTGGCGTGGACGCCCAACGGGCTAAGCCGAGCGTTCCGCCCGCCAGTTCCTGGCGACTGCGGCAATGCTGCTCAGGAAATACCAGGACCGTAGTTATTAGTCAGACAGGTGCCGCCCCAATGATCCTCTTTGCCGAGAAAAGCGAGTTCAGCCGGCACATCCTGTTCTGGTGGCTGCTGGCGCCGCTCATTGCGCTACTCATCCTGCCTGGCGTGATGTCCCCCGTGTCGTTCCAGATCGAGCAGGCCGAAGTGCGCTTCCTCTCCCACTGGGGCGGCCAGGATCGAGAGGTGACGAGGAGGGCGGACGCCAAGTTCGACCTTTGGTTTGTCGCGCCGGGCTGGGTGGACCGCAGCGTCGCGGTCACGCGGCCGCAGCGCGTGGGCGGCTCATCGCTCGCGGGCGGCGTCTCTTCGTTCCCGGCGGGGACCGGCAGCTGGCTGCGGGACTGGGTGGCCGGTTTCTGGATGCTGGTCTATCGTATCCTCTGGCGCGTGCTGGCCCTAGGCCCGCTCTACCTTACCGCCGCGATCGGCTTTGTCTTGCCCGCCTTCGTGGACGGCATTGGCTCGCGGCTCAAGAAGCGCTATGACTTCGGCCAGCACAATCCGATCTTCTTCTACGCCAGCATGCACTTTGTCCTGCTGGCGGTCGGACTGGCCATGTTCGTGCCCGTTACGCCCTTGACTTTGACGCCGACGGTGCTCGGCGGCTTCTTCCTAGCGACCGCCGCGGCGATCTGGGTCACGGCCGCCAACCTGCAGACGGGCGCTTAACGCCCGAATCCGGCACATTTCACTGCATCTTTCGCCGGCATAATTCGCTGCCGGGGCGGGATCATGTTCGCATGATCCAAGCCAACATCATCGCCGACGCGATCTCCCGCAGCCTGAAGCCGCTTCTTCCCTTTTTCTGGGACGAAGCAGTCACTGAGGTCATGGTCAATCCCGGTGGCATCGTCTTCATCGAGCGCGACGGCAAGATTGTGAACACCGGGCTCAAGCTGCCCGAGTACGAGATCCAGATCGCGATCCAGGCCATCGCGAAACAGGTACGCAAGGATGCGGTGGCATCCTCCGCCGACGCCATCGTGGATGCCATGGTTGACGGCATGCGCTTTGCCGGTGCGCTCGCGCCCACCTCTCCCGACGGCTCAACGTTTTCGATCCGCAAGCACTTGCCTGCGGAGAGGCGCCCCACGCTGGAGCAACTGGTTGCCCGCGAGATGCTGACCGAGGCGCAGGCGGACAAGGTCATCGACCTATTCATCCACGAAGGCCGAAACGTGTTGGTGGCTGGCGGCACGTCTTCGGGCAAGACCACGCTGGCCAATGCCTTCCTCGGCAAGGTGCCGCTGCATGAGCGGGTGATCACCATCGAGGACGCGCGGGAGCTCAACATCACCGGACCCAATCACGTGGCCTGGGTCGCCAATCCGCAGGCCGGGCTGACCGCGCGCCTGCTGGTCAAGCTGGCGATGCGCTTTCGGCCCGATCGCCTGATCCTGGGCGAGACGCGCGGGGACGACACCTACGACCTGATCCGCGCCATGAACAGCGGCCATGATGGCACGCTGACGACCGTGCACGCGAACGGCGCTGAGGAAGCCCTCGACGCGATCGAGATCCTGTTCCAGCAGTCGCTGCCGCCGGGCGCGCAAGTCGACGCCAAGACAACGCGTCGCTATCTCGCCAAAACGATTCACCTGGTGGTGTACGCGAAGAAACACACCCGGATCCTACAGAACCAAGAAATCGCCATCGAGCGCCGCGTGGGACAAATCTGTCTTGTCAAAGGAGTGAATGAACATGGTCAGTACATTCTGGAGGAAGTTTAGGCTCACGCCGCAACAGATCGTCGTCCTGACGGTCCTCGGCATCTTCTCGGCGTCGGCGGCCGCGCAGTCTTCCTCCGGCGGCATGCAGGCGTTCTGCTTCATCATCAACTACTTCAAGCAGATCGTAGGCGCCATTGCAGTCCTGTCCATCATGATCTGGGTGATTGGCTATTTCAACAAACAGGCTCAACTCTCGGAGCTGGGCCAGTACATCTTCCTGGGCTGCGTGATCGCGGCCTCCGCCTACGTGTTTGTTACGGCAACCGGTCTGATCCCACCAGCCTGCTCAGTCTGATGCGCGAATCCATCACCTATCTCGCCTTGCAGCGGCCCATGTTGTCCGCTGGCATTGGCATGAAGGCGGTCGCCCTGATCTGGCCCGGGACCGCCCTGGTGTGCCTCCTGGCGATGTCGCCGCTGCCATTGGCCGTGGGGCTGGCGGCCCATGTCGTGCTGCGCTGGGCGTACAAGAAGGACCCCCAGGTCATTGCGATCTATCTCAAGTATGCCGAGACCGCGGATCACTACCAGCCCTACGTACGAGAGCGGTGCAAGGGCGCACAGCGGCCGATCGGCTATGGGCGGGGCGTGCGATGCTAGAGATCGCCTACAAGAAAGAGGAAGCCGAGCACCCGCAGCAGGAGATCCTGCCTTGGCTCGACTTTGTCACGCCGGAATTGTTGCTGTGCAAGGATGGTTCGCTGCTCGCCGCCTACGCCTACGAGGGGCTGGACCCGGACAATCTCGATGACGATCTGGTCGACCAGGCCGTCACGCAGCTGCAACGTGCCCTCGGCCAGTTCGATTCGCGCCTGACGGGCTGGTGGATCGTCGACAAGCGCAAGGACTACGCGTACCCGGAAGGGGATTTCGACAATGCCACGTCGGCCCAACTGGACGACGTGATCGGCGACGCCTTCCGCGCCGGCATCTCCTACCGCTTCCGGCACTGGTTCTTCCTGCTCTACACCGGGCAACAGGGGGTGGACGGCTACCTCGACAGCGTGACGCGGTTGATGAACGAGGAGGGCAGGAGCCTGCCGGTGGCGCTGCTGCGTGGCGCGCTTGGCTCCGTTTCCGCCAGCACCGCCGTGCTGCGGGACCGCGATCATCTGCTGCAGGCCATCGGCGAGTTCGAGCGGTCGCTGGGGATGTTCGATACGACGATTTCCTCGATGCGATTCGAGCGGCTGGACCGCAGGCCGTTTACCGACGCCCTGTACCACCTCGCCAATCCGGCGACGCGTCTCCCGCCCCCCGCCAAGCCGCCCGGCGTGCTGCTCGATGGCTGGCTGCCGAACGGGTATATCACCACCGGCAAGCAGGCCATGGCCTTCCAGAGCGAAGGGGAGGTCAGGTACTGCGGCGTCATCGGCATCAAGGAGTGGCCGTCGACGACCTCGCCGCTGCTGCTCGAAGCGCTGATGGGTTCGGATGTGGAGATGACGATCTGCCACATTGTCCGCTTTCTCGGCAAGGACCATGCGAAGCGGGAGCTGAACGGGGCGGCGAATTACTACCGGATGACGCTGTTTTCGCCATTCAACTATGTCGCGCAGAAGATGGCGGACGCCGAGCCGGAGCCGGACAGCGGCAAGCAGGACTTACACGACGAGTGCAAGGAGGCCTTGCGGCGCCTGTCCGGCGAGGGGCTTGGATTCGCCTACCATAACCTCTCAGTGGCGGTCTACGCGGATTCGGAAGACGAGCTGACCGCGGGCTGCCAGCTGGTGCACGGACGCCTGGCGGACGTCGAGTTCAAATCCGTGCGCGAGCGGCAGAATCTGGGCCTGTCGTGGGAAGCTATGTTGCCCGGGCAGTGGGCACGCCAATCCCGCTATCACCTGATCAGCCTGGAGAACGTCGCGGACGCCTCACCCATCTTCACGATGGACGAAGGCAGCAGCGAGCACGCCTACTTCTCCGAAGTGCTGAAGCGCCCGGTCTCGGCGCTGACCCTGCTGATCGATGGCTATGGCGGTCGCTACCATTTTGTGCCCCACGTGGGCCAGGTCGGGCACGCCGTGCTCATTGCTCCCACCCGCAGCGGTAAGACCACCTTCGTGTCGCTATGCCTGAGCCAGTTCCGGCGCTACTACGACCCGGAGTGGGGCGACTCGAACGTCTTCATCTTCGACCGGGATTACTCCTGCCGCATCATCACGGCGTTGCACGACGGCCAGCACATCGATATGAAGCAGGGGCAAATGCGGATGAATCCGCTGGCCGTGCTGCGGGATGGCTCCCCCGATGGCTTGGTGTGGGCGCGTGAGTGGATTATCCAGCGCTTGCTGGAGGGCGGCTACCGGTGCGATGCGGACGATCGCGAGTCGATCGATTCGGCTCTCAGTAATCTGGCGCGGTCCACCCAGGTCCTCCGGTTGTCGACGCTGGCGATTCAGCTGCCCACGCACCTCGGCAAGGAGCTGGGCGAGTGGCTGGAGGGCCGGCCCTATGGCATGTTCGACTCGTCGACGGATGACTTCTCGCTCTCCAGCTGGGCCTGCACCGAGATGAAGGACCTGATGGCGGTGGACCGCCTGGCGCGGGCCTTCATCGACTATGCGTTCCGCAAGATCTACGAGAAGCTCGATGGTCGGCCGACGTTCATCTATATCGAGGAAGCCTCCTTTCTGGTCAACCACCCGGCCTTCGCGCCGCGCCTGGACGACTTGCTCAAGACCCTCGGGAAGAAGAACGCCTTTGTGTGGCTGACGGTCCAGTCGCCCACGTCGATCACGACAGCGGAGATGGCGGCGACGATGACGGACAACATCCTGACCAAGATCCTGCTCGCCAACAAGAGTGCGGAGGCGCATCGGGAGTCGTACATCAAGTACTTCGGGCTGACGAACGAGCAGGTCGATATCGTCAAGACCCTCATACCGAAGCGGGAGTACCTGATCGTCGCCGACGGCTTCGCGCGGGTTGCCCGCACCGCGCTGGATGCGAAGTCGCTCCCGTTCCTGCGCTCCGAGGCGCACCTGCAACGCTGCTTCCACGAACACAAGCGCAGCGGCGCTCCCAACTGGAAGGCCAACTATCTCGCGGAGGTCTCAAGGCTATGACTACCCAACGCATCGCTCAACTCATCCTTGCCGGGCTGCTTGTCGCGGCGCCTGGCGCCCACGCCGGCGGCGCTGGCATCGTCTTCGATCCCACCAACTGGATCCAAACCTCCGCGACGGCGGCGTCCACGGTGAAGCAGGAGGCGATCGCCGTGGCCAATGCGGCGCGGATGGTGCAGATGGTGATCCACTCCGGCAAGATGATCCAGCTTCGCGAACTGGGGATCAGCGATCTGGCGCAGGCGGATCAGATGGTCGCCCAGATCGGGCGCCTGACCAGCGCCGACGAGGCACTGCTCCAGGCCCTGGGCAAGAAGACCGACTTCATCGGCGACGTGACGGCGCTGTACGGTGCCTCGCAAAGCAACAGCTTCGGAAGCTTCGTGAGCGGGATCACGCAGCGCGCGGCGCTCGGCAATGCCAATGCCGCGAACCTGATCAACAAGCACGAGGCGCTAAATCAGGGCATCCAGGCCGCGCAGCAGAAGCGCCTAAAGATTGCCAGCGAGATCGGCACCGTGCCGGGCGCCACCCAGGCGATCCAGGTGGCGACGGCCGCGCTGGACACGCTCATCGAGCAGAACCAGCTGCAGTCCGCCGCCGTCTCGGCGCAACTGGCGAGCGCCGCCAAGAAGGAGGCGGCGGAGTCCGCGCGCGAGCAGACGGCCGACCGGAGTGCGTTGGACTACGCCACCGGCATCAACCAACGGCTTCAGCAGCTTGGCATCAAGTAGTCCACAGCCATCAAATTACTCATGAATCCGCTCTGCGTCTTCTTTCTACGCTTGCTTGCAGTGCTCACGTTCCTGTTGGCCGGTGCGCCACCCGCAGCGGCCCTGGCCATCACGCAGGATAGCGGCGAGACCCCCCCATTCATCGGCTACCCGTTGAATGCGGGCAAGGCGCAGGCCGGCAGCGACAAGTGCGCGGCCGTCCCAGACTACTTTGCTGGCATGGAAAAGATTGGCGCGAGGTTCAAGGTCCTTGATGGCTTGGAAACCAGCCTGATCATGAAGGGGAAGGCGACGGCAGACAAACTCATGATACCCGCGAGGGTGATTGGGGGAACACTGGCGCTCATTGCGCTGCTGTGGGGGTTGGCCGTCGCCATGGGCACCGCGCGAGGGACCCCCGTTACCGTGGTGATCGATGTCGTGGTGCCCGCTGCAGTCGTCGCGCTATTCCTTGCCTACTACGCCCAGTTCGTCGACGGGTTGGTGAGCGCGAGCAAGTTGATAGCCTCCGCGGCCGAATCCCCCTGGGCCGCGGTATTGAAGCTGGTGGGATCGATGCTGAACACGCTGATGGGTGGCCTCACCAGCGTTGTCAAGGGATTCACTTGCTCAAGTTTCAGCTTAACTACGCTTGGCGTCATTCTCGGGAGTCTTGTGGCAATCGTTCTGTTGCTGATGGCCACCTACGTCATGATCAAGGCGCTGGTCGATATCATCGCCGTCATCTTCCTGGGGCCCTTCCTGGCGGCGGTGGGCGCGGCAGTCGGACCCATCTTCATCGCCTTCGGTGCCTCCAGTTGGACCCGGCCGTGGATCAGCAGCTGGGTGGGTTTCCTAATTCAGGCGCTGCTGTTGAACTTCTTCGCCGCCCTCGTGCTGGAGCTGATGGCGGCGCCATTTGACGAATTGACCAAGACGATGCACTTTGCCGCGGTTGCCGGGCAGGGGGGATTCACAGTGGCGCTGGACGCGCTCGGGATTCTGGGCATCTCGCTGATCGCCTCGCGGATCTTTGGGCAGATCCCGCAGATCGTGTCGGCACTCCTTCCGGGCAACCTGGGCGTCGTGACCGGAGATGGAGGCAGGGGTACGCCAAAGGCGATGAAGGATGCAGTGGAGCACACAAAGAAGAGGGCTGGAGCAGGACTTGGTGCCGTCGGGAGTGCCGCCGGGAAGCTTGCGATGAAGATTCCTGCGGTGAGAACGGCGGCGGCCGGCGCCTCGATGCTCACCAACAAGCTGCTAGGGCGTGGTGGCCGGGGCGGGTCCGGAGGCGGATCTTCCAACGGGGGGCAAGGATCTGCCCGACCATTCAAGCCGGTGAGCACTACCAGCGCGCAGCGCGCCGCCTCGCGCATGGCCGCCCGTCGCGGCAAGTAGGGCCGACACCGAACGCCGGCGTCATTGTGCTGCGCTGGATTGGCTGCCAGCGCTTCTTCCACAACGCCAAGGTGGGCAAGGATCCAATACAAGGCGCTGCGGCGAAACAAGCTCGTTGTCACCGTGCCACCGCATCACAGTTCGCAGGAGTGCCGCCAGTGCGGCCACACCCATCCAGACAACAGGCCCTCGCAGGCCGTGTTTGTCTGCAAACGCTGCGACTTGATCACAATGCCAGCCTGGTCATTCGCGACCGAGGCGTGGCACTGATTCTGTCAGGGGAATTCTCGGCGAAGGGCAAGAAGAAGACGGTGCGCCTGAGAACCAAGGTAGGGGCGGGATGCTCCGAACCGGGGGCCGAAGGGGCCTCTACGTCAGGGGAGACTCGAGTGTGACATCGGGCGGGTAACTGCAAGGTGCGTAAGTCGCTGAACCTGGAACCCCCGCTACAAGCCGAAAGCTTTAGCGATGGCCACGAGGATGTCTGGCGCCCGGCCGACGTGGACCGCGCGGTTCAGGCGCTGATGTCGGTCAAGCTCGTTTGCAAGTGTCATCAGCCGGGCTTCGGCGGCTTCCTCGCGCGTGATGAACCGCGAGTACATGTCCTCGGTCTTTTCAGAGCGTACCCCGAGGCTTTTCTGTTTGTTGTCCACTCCGGTCCGAATGAGGTACTCGCGGCCCTTCGTGGTTCGCCAGAGCATGCCGCCGCGGACCTCTGCGGCCTTGGCACGCGCAGAGTCCCACGCTTCGAACACCGCCTTGGCGTCGATGTACTGGCGCAACGCATCTTCGTCCAACTCGATCCAGGGATCCATATGGTTTCCGTATAAAACAGCACTATGTCTATTTTATACTGAAACATCCAAAATGTGCTTCAAACGACGCATTCGACGCGGGCCCGCTCGCACGCTCGGCAACACAACCGGGCAGAGCCCGCCGCGGTAGCGCCAAACCTGCGGGCACTCTAGCGCGGTATCAGGAGAAGGGGCGGAGGCGGCGCTGCCCCTCCGACAGCCCCTCCGACCGGCTCGCAAGGAAGCATTAGAGGCACGCAGGACGCCGGATCGGCGCTTTCCTGCGGAAGAATTCTTCGGCACGGTCGGCAGAGAAGGCCGAGGCTGGGTAAGGATCCTAGGCCGGTCTTGGCCGATCTTCGACACTTCTTGTTAACGGGGTTGCCCCTTCCCTACTCGACAGCTAGGCCTGTTCTGTTGGGGAGACCCACGCGTGAGACGGCTCACCGCGAATCAGGATGTTTTCTCCATAGCATTCGAGTCGTAAAAACCGCGCGGTGCCTGAAAAAATGGGTACATGAACCCATTCCGCAAATCTCCGCGCTCCACGTCCCTCCCGGCGACGCCGCCCGAGTTCACGCCCGGCGATCCGCACGAGGCTGCGCGACGCCGCCACTACGAACTCGGTGCCGGCTCGCGCATCGAGAGAAACCGCTGGTTCCTTGTCTCGTGCATCTTAGGCGTGGCGCTGGTCGTAAACGGCGCGGGCACGTTCCGCTTGTTTCCGCTCAAGGTGGTGGAGCCGGTGGTGATTCACCAGTCGGAATCCGGCAGGCGCGTCGTTGATATCAACCAGTCGGGCAATTGGATGCCGGACCAGCCGGCGCTTGCGTTCTCGCTGAATCAATGGGTGGAGTGGGTGTTTGCCATCAATGGCGCCACCGTGGAGGCCAACCTGGCACGCGCAGCGGCCAAGACGGTTGGCACCGCCAGCGACCAGCTGCGCGACCTGCGCCGCAGGGAGAACCCGCTGGTGCTGCTGCGCGACAACTCCAAGCTGGTGCGCGAGTACCAGAACCTGTCCGTCAACTTCCTGGAGGGCGGCAATGCCGCCTTGCTCCGGTTCCGCACCACGACGCGACGCGCGCCCGGCGCCGTGCCCGAGTATCGCAACTATGCCATGACGATCAATTTCACCGTGATCAAGCCGACCACGCGTGAGGAGATCCTCAAGGATCCCGCCGGCGTCTACATCACCGGCTTCAACCTCACCGACGAAGCAACGACGACCAAATGAAGCGACGACTCCTGACCCTTCTTCTCTGCGCCGCGATGGGTGTTTCGGCCGCGCATGCCAAGCCTAAAGCGTCTCCGCCGGAGGAGCAGCAGTCGATCGCCGCGTTGCCCATTGAGGTGCCCGACGAAAGCCGTATTGTCATGTTCACCTACAGCCCGGACGCCATCTTCAGGATCCTGACGACACCGGGCACCGTAACGCATCTGGAACTGGAGGCCGGGGAAGGCGTCGTGGAGCTGCCAGCGATCGGGGACTCGATCCAATGGCGGGTGAGTGGCGGGCCGCGCAATCTGTACATCAAGCCGCTACGTCCGAGTCTGGCCACCACGCTCACCGTCGTGACGGACAAGCGCACCTACCAGTTCGACCTGCGTTCCGGCGAGCCAGGGGCCAAGCGGTTCCAGAAGGTGAACTTCCACTACCCGGAAGTGGAGGCCGCGCTGACCCTCAAGGAACGCGACAAAGTGGAGTCGGTCGAGACGGAAAAGGCTCGCCTGAAGTCTCAGGAACTGGGTGGGGCGCCCGATCCGACCGCCTACGACTTTGCCTACGAGTCCGAAGGGGATGCCCCCTTCAAGCCGCTCACAGTCTTCAACGATGGCAAGCAGACGTTCTTGCGGCTGCCAGCGGTGCAGGATCAGCCCGGCGTTTTTCTCTATGAAGACGACAAGCCGTCGCTGGTCAACTATGTGGTGAAGGGGGACTACGTGGTGGTCGATCGGGTCGCCAAGAAGCTGTTGCTGAAGCTGGGCAAGCGCGAGGTGCGGGTCTCGCGCAAGACGTCTGGATGGAACTGGGGCAGCAACTGATGGCCACCGACCTCAAGGATCCCTTCGTCGACCGTCCGCGCGCCACGCCGGCCCAGTCGCTGGCGGACAGCGGCCCGTCGCCAACGCTCACCAAGGGCAAGGCCAGGCGGAATCTGCATGTCGTGGCATTGATCATGCTCGCGGCGAGCGTGCTGGTATGGATGTTCTGGCCCGAGCACACGAAGCGCGTGGCGCCGGCGGATCCGCTCGGCAAGGCGGATCTGGCGCCGGCGGAAACGGCGGGCAAGCAGCTGCTGCGCGATCTCCAGGAGGACGCGAGCGTGCCGGCCGCGTCGCCGCAGGCTGGCACCGCGGCGATGCCGGCGCCGATGGGGGAGGGCAATGCGGCGTCGCGCCCGCTCGGCGCTCCGGAGCTTGCTCTGGACGGGCGAAGCAGTGGCCCCAGCCGCGAGGAGGAGATCTGGGGCTCGGCGATCACCGCCGGCGCGTCCGTCACGCTGAAGAAATTTGGCGGGACGGAGGCGAGCACGCTGGGCGTGGGCGGCCGGGATCCGGGGATGGCGCCGGCGGCACCGAGCACGCCGGATACGCTTCCCGAGCGGCAGATGGCCTTGCTCTCCCAGCTTGGCCAGCAGCAGCCCGCAGCCAGCTCGCGGTCGGCGGACAGTGCCTTCCTCAAACAAGCGGCAGGTGACGCACCGAATCAGATCAACCGGCAGCAGGCGGCCCATGCGCAAGCGGTGGTCTACGAGGGGACGGTGGTGCGCAGCGTGCTGATCACCGGCGTGAACAGCGATGTGCCGGGCACGGTCACCGCGCGCGTGACGTCCACCGTGTACGACTCGATCACCCAGCGTATTCCTCTGATTCCATCCGGCTCTGTGCTCCGGGGTGTCTATCGGAACGAAGCGCAGGTCGGGCAGACCCGCGTGCTCATCGCGATGCAACGGATGATCCTGCCCAACGGCAGCTGGATACCGCTGTCCGGTGCCTCGGCTGCCGACATGCAAGGCATGGCCGGCCTGGACGCCGATGTCGACAACCACTTCTTCAAGATTTTCGGCAGCTCGCTGGTGGTCGGCGCGGCATCGCTCCTGGTGTCGAAGGCGTCGCAGAACGTCACGATCAACGTCGGGGCGGGAGGCACGCAACTGGGCGGTTCCGTCTTTGCGCAGTCGCTCTCCGAGACCGTGCGGGCCATGCTCCAGCGCAACCTGAATATCCAGCCAACGCTGACCGGCGAAGCCGGCTCCAAGTTCCTCTTTGTGGTGTCGCGCGACACCCTCATGTCGCCATGGAGTGCACAAAAGTGATTAAGACAGCCATTGCCTCTCTCTTCCTGGTCGGCGCGGCGGCCTGCGCGCAGGCGCAGGGTGCCGATTCGCCGGTACGCATCGTCTTCAACGATGGGGTCAATACCTACATCCAGGCGCGGCCCGGGATCGCCCTGACCGTGCCGGACGCCGTGCGCCGGCAGGACACGTTCCTGGTGCGCGGCATGCCGGTGGAGATCACGGTGTACGCGAATGGTAGCCGCTATGAGATCCGACGCACCGGGAATACGACCCAGGCTTACATAGTTGAACTGGTTGTACCTCGCGCTCCAGCGGCGCCAGCGCTGTCGGTGGCCGTGGCGGCGGCGGTGGCACCTGCTCCTATTGTGTCCGCCGCAGCACCGTCGCCCGCAGACGCCTTCGGCCGGCAGGCATCCACCTCGAAGGTTGCAGCCACCGTGACCGCCCCAGCGATGTCCGACGAATCGCGGCTGGCCGTCGCGGGCACGACGGACAACGAAATCCGTGCAGCGATCGCAGAGGCCAAGGCCAAGGGCTGGACATCGATCAGCGCGGCGGGGGACCCCGAGTTCGTTGTGCGTGTGCACGCGCTGTGGAACGAGGTTGCCCCGGCGTCGCCGGCGGCGATGAACTATTGAGTTTTACAAAAAACATGACAACCGATTCTATGCTGGTGCGTTTTATCTCGAACAAGTTGATTGGAGATAT
>NZ_JBIUHC010000128.1:0-29097 GCF_044627735.1 Cupriavidus sp. CuC1
GGCTTCCATCGCTTTCCTCGTAACTCACTTGAAGATAAGCAAATAATGCCTTATTTTTTAACACAGTAGTACTAGGAGCGAACTGGCAAGTAACATCAGCATTCCACGCCGCAACCGGCACCCAGGGAGAGGAGCGAGCTTTTTCATGCCATGAATCTTGGCAAATGAGCTTTCGCTTGACTAGCTAATGAATACTTAAAGACTATATAAGGTAGGCTAATCAATAGTTCTTTGGAGGCTGGATCATGGTCAGGCGCAACCTCAACGATCTCCTGTCCTTCGTCACAGTGGCGCGGGAAGGCAGCTTTACCCGTGCTGCCGCATTGCTGGGCGTTACGCAATCGGCGCTAAGTCAGGCCATCAGCGGCCTGGAGACACGGCTTCAGATCCGATTGCTCATGCGCACGACGCGCAGCGTTTCGCCCACGGCAGCCGGAGAGCGTTTGCTGAACGCCATTGGCCATCGCTTGGACGAAATCGAGGCAGAGTTGGACGAATTGACGGCGTTGCGCGACAAGCCCGCGGGCACGGTGCGTATCACCTGTGGCGACTACGTGCTGCACAGCGTGTTGCTGCCCAAACTCACCCCACTGCTGCGCGAGTACCCGGACATCAAGCTGGAGTTCGACGTCAACTACGGCCTGCGCGACATCGTGGCAGATCGCTTCGACGCAGGCGTGCGGTTGGGCAAGACCATCGACAAGGACATGATCGCAGTGCCCATCGGGCCACCTCTGCGCCTGGCAGTGGTGGCATCGCCGGGCTATTTTGCTGCCCGCCCCATTCCGAAGACGCCGAATGACCTCATGGCGCACCAGTGCATCAATCAGCGTATGCCCACTTCCGGAGGGCTGTACGTCTGGGACTTCGAGCGCCGTGGCCGGCAGGTCAATGTGCGTGTAGAGGGCCCGCTGATCTTCAACACCACGCAGCCGCAGGTGGACGCGGCGCTCGCCGGATTGGGTATAGCTCTACTGCCAGAAGACGAACTGCAGCCGCACATCGACGCTGGCCGGCTCACGCGCGTGCTGGAGGATTGGTGCCCGAAATTTGAAGGCTACCACCTGTATTACCCAAGCCGGCGTCAACCATCGCCCGCGTTTTCGCTGGTAGTACAAGCATTGCGTTTTAGTGGAGTTGCCCGCTAATTGACGGGCAGTACCCTCTGCCGCCCTCTAGCCCTCCCAACCGCCACGCGCAGTCGCAGCGCGTTGCGGCATGGCTGGCTTGAGTGTTAGGCAGTGCCTATGCCATCGGTCGTTGACGGTTTCGTTGCAGGCAGCGACTTCCTGGTGGATTGGGTGCATCACCGCTTCCTAAGGGATTGGATCGCTTGTTCAGCAGTTGCGTTGCGGCCCTGGGCCTTCTCGCATCTCAAATCGGTAACCGTTCAACGGCGGTTCAAGTCAGAGAGCAGATATTGCAGCCTCGCAGTCCCAACGGCCGAGTGGGGTCGGGAAGAGCCGACTGGCACTCGCTCTCGCAACACGCCTGCAGGCACGCACCGGAGGCCCGCCCTCGCCCCCCAAAGCCCCAATCGCGCGCCGCAGTACTGCTTCCAGCAACAGGATTTCGCTACGAAAAGAATCTCTCGGCTAAACCGCTCTGCGCGGCATTGGAGTCTACGGGCATCGAATCATTGCACTTGATCAGCTTGCCAGACAGGATCTTCAGAAGTGGCGGAATGGGGTTCCGCATCGCGCCTGGGTGCGCGAGGTATCCCCTGCATGGGCTCGGCAACCCGGCCCATGCGGAGCCAGCGACACATTCCCGAGTGTCCAGCGCTTGACATCTCGGCCGGCGCGAGCTTTGCTGGCAAAAGGAAGCGGCTCTCCAGTTATCGCCCATGCCCTTGCAGACGTCCCCTTCGCCCTCCGCCCGTACTTGGGCCCTCCACTGCACGCTTTTTCGCGGGCAGACGCCGCCACGCGCCTGCCTGTACCTGCTCGCGGACCTGCGCCGGGGCGTTGCGCTGTCGGCCATTCTGGCCGAGCAGCCGATGGGTGGTGCCTTGGCCGCGTGGCTAGAAGCGGCCGCGATCGGCAGACCCCCGCCACAGGCGCTGCAGTCGACCGAGCTGCCCTCGGAGCAAGACCGGCGGGCTCTTTACGCTTGGATTGCGGCGCACGACGTTGTCTTGGAGCCGCAGACTCTCGGTGGGCGTTTCTGGAAGCCTGTCAATCAACTCTTGCGCTCGGCGTGGGAAAGCCTCGGTCTGGCGCCCGGCGCAGTCGGCGAGATGCCGACCTGGTCCGGCGCGCAGCAGGGGCTGGACCGCTGGTTTCGCGAACATTGCCAGCACGTCAGCGGGGCTTGACACCGCGTGCGGCCGGCGTCGGCGACATTGGCTACCCCGGTGGTGCGGGGCGGCGCTAGCCGCGGCAAGTCCTGATGTCCGACAAGAAAAACCCCTCGGCGCGGGGTGCTCCGAGGGGCTGAAGGCCTGTAGGCAGGAGGAGATCTAGCGCCTACACGGGCAGTGTATGGTGCCAGCCGACCTTGCCGCATCACCCAAATTGGTGATTACGTAGAGTGGACTTCCGGCGCGGCCAGTCTCCAGACCTCGGTCCATCGCTGTCCTGCCTGTGAACGCCACCGAAGTTGGGCGAGGAGGACCTTGAGGGTGATAAGGGTCGTCTTGTTTATGGGTGCGGCCGACCTTTAGCTCACGCCATCGGCCACTATTGCTGCGTGAGCATCAGATCCAGGTTCTGAACCGCGGCGCCGGATGCGCCTTTGCCAAGATTGTCGAAAACCGCGGACAGCAGGACGTGCCCGTGCTCCATGTTAGGAAATACGCTTAAGTGCATGTCGTTCGTACCGTTCAGCACTTGCGGATCCAGGTGTTTTAAAACACACGATTCGTGCAACGGCAGGACATGTACATGGTCCGCCCCGGCATAGTGGCGGGCGAGGCATGCGTGGAGCGTGGCGCCATCCACGTCGGAGGCCAGCAGCCTCAACGCGAGGGGCACCGTCAGCACGATGCCCTGGCGGAATGCACCATACGCGGGAACGAAGATGGGACGCTGCGCGAGCCCGGCGTGCTGCTGGATCTCCGGTGGGTGCTTGTGCGCGAGTTCCAGGCCATACACCTGGAATGCCGGCGCGCTGACGGCATCCGACCCCTCATACTCCTCCACGCCGGCACGCCCGCGTCCGGAGTAGCCGGACACCGCATGAATGCTGACCGGGTAGCTGGCTGGGACAAGTCCGGCCTGCACCAGGGGACGCAGCAGGCCAATCGCACCGGTCGGATAGCAGCCGGGATTGGTGACCCGTCGCGCGTTCGCGATGCGCGCGGCCTGTCCCGGTGCCATTTCCGGAAAGCCATATGTCCAGTCCGGATGCGTGCGGTGGGCGGAGCTTGCATCGATCACCCTGACGGCGGGATTGACGATGGCGTTCACCGCCTCGCGCGCGGCGGCATCGGGCAAACAGAGGATGGCGATGTCGCAGGCATTGATGGCTTCCGCACGACGCCGTGGGTCCTTGCGTTCCGACGCGGCAAGCGTGAACAGGCTGAGGTCGGTCCGGCCGCGCAGCCGTTCGTGGATTTGCAACCCGGTGGTGCCTTGGTCGCCGTCGATGAAAACCAGGGGAGAGCTCATGCGAGGAATACTCCGGTGACTGAAGGGGGTAACACGTCGAAGGAGCCCCAATCTTCCATGGACCACTAGAATATGGACAGTTGAATTCCACAACCTTGACATTCAGTTTCCCTGAATCTGGAGCCGACATGCGAGAGATCAGCCTGGACCGCCTGCGCACGCTGGTCGCCATTGCCGACCATGGCTCATTCGCCGAGGCGGCGCGTGCATTGCACCTTGCGCCGCCCACGGTCAGCCTCCACATCGCTGAACTGGAACACCGTATCGGGGCGCATTGACTCATCAGAACTGCAACCCGTGCTGACCTGTTGCCTCACGTAGTTTGCTACCAGTCGGATTGTCCGGCGGGAGCAGCACAACGTGACGAGGCAAATCAGCATGACGACACGCAAGGAGTTGCTCGAAGCGCTGCGAGTGCGGTATCGCAGCGCGGCGTTCGGTGACCGGATCACGATTCTCGATGAGTTCGTGGCCCTGACTGGGTATCACCGCAAGCACGCCATCCGGCTGCTGCGGCAGCAGGTGGCGTCCGCGGCGACGAAGGCGACGCGCGACCGCGACCGGCTGTACGACGAGGCAGTTCGCCAGGCGTTGACGGTGTTGTGGGAAGCGGCCGACAGGGTCTGCGGCAAGCGCCTGAAGGCGTTGATCCCGACGTTGGTTGATGCCATGGAACGGCACGGCCATCTGGACCTGGATCCGGTCATCAAGGCCAAGCTCTTTCAAGTCAGCGCGGCGACCATCGATCGCATGTTGGCCGCTACGCGTTCACACATCGACGGGCAGCGCAAACGCCGCAAAGGCGTCGGCTCGGCCATCCGACGCAGCATCCCGGTACGCACCTTCGCCGACTGGCGCGATCCGCCACCCGGCTACTTCGAGATCGACATGGTCGAACACTGTGGTGGCCCGAAGACCGACGGTGACTTCGTCCACACCCTCACGTTGACCGACATCGCCAGCGGCTGGACAGAATGCGTGGCCATGAGGACGCGCAACCAGATGCTGGTAATCGAAGGGTTCGACAAAGTGGCTGCCGATCTGCCATTCGCGATGCTTGGAGTGGACTCGGATAACGACGGCGCCTTCATGAACCAGAGTGTCTACGACTACTGCAAGGGACGTCGCCTTGAGCAGACCCGCTCGCGGGCCTACAAGAAGAACGATCAGGCCTGGGTTGAGCAGAAGAATGGCGCCGTGGTGCGGCGGTTGGTCGGCTTTGGGCGCCTGAGCGGCGCCGATGCCACGAACGCCCTGGCGCAGTTGTATGCGTCATCGCGGCTGTACATCAACTTCTTCCAACCTTCGTTCAAGTTGAAGTCGAAGACGCGCGACGGCGCGCGTGTGCACAAGGTCTACTTCGCACCAGCCACGCCATGCGATCGGCTTCTGGCCCACGGTAGCGTTGAGCCTTCGATCAAAGAGAAACTGACAGCGCAGTTTAAAAGCCTGGATCCTGTGCGGCTGCTGCAAGAGATCCGGCTTGCTCAGCAGACGTTGAGCGACATCGCGGCCCACGGCGTGCGTACCGAAGCGGCGCCAGCGGGCGAATCAGACGTTGCCGTCTTCCTCGCGAGCCTGTCTTCGGCGTGGATAGACGGGGAGGCGCGTCCAACGCATCGCAAGCGGCCCACCGCAAAGCACTGGTGGAGGAGTCGGGTGGATCCGTTCGCCGACGCGTGGCCGCTTGTCGAAGGGTGGTTGGTTGCCGAGCCCTCTGCGTCGGCCACCGAATTGATGAATCGGTTGGCCGCGATGGTTCCGGACGCGTATGCCAGCAAGGCACAACTGCGGACGTTGCAGCGCCGAGTCAAGGCGTGGCGCGTCGAGCGCGCGAAAGAAATGGTCCTGGGCGGCCTGCACAAGTCCGCCGTCATGCCGACTGAAGTGTAAAAACCGTCGCAAAAAATATGGAGATCGAGGGGGCCGGGCGCTTCGCGCCCGGCAAGCCATGAACAAAGAGATGAAGAAGAAGGCAAAACGACAACAAATCGTCGGGTAACATTCCTTAGTGAGGCAACACGTCGGGGCACCGCTCCTGTCGCGAAAACGCGGTCAGGTAAGGCCGTCGGCGATCGGAGAGGTGCTGGTGGAGCGCGGGCGTCGGCTGCTGGCCGATGCGGAGCAGGCGCTGGACGATATACAACGACAGGTGGAGGGGCTCGAAGGGCGCGCCCGGCTTGGTGCGTCGACTGGCGCGATCGCGCACCTGCTGCCACAGGCGCTAGAGGTGCTGCGCCAGCAGCATCCCGCCATCGACGTTCAGATTGCGGTCCTCACTTCGCAGGAAACACTGTCCCGACTGGCGGACGGCACGCTGGATATCGGGCTGGTTGCACTGCCTCAGTCGCCGGTGGCCGGACTGGTGATAAAACCCTGGCGCCGAGACCCCGTGATGGCCTTCGTGCCGGCGCATTGGCAGTCCCCGGCCCGCGTCACGCCGGAATGGCTCGCCGCCCAGCCTCTGATTCTCAATGACGCGACCACGCGCCTCTCGCGTCAGACTGCGGAGTGGTTCGCCGCCGCGGGACACCATCCCGCACCACGCATTCAGATCAACTACAACGACGCGATCAAGAGTCTGGTTGCGGCGGGTTACGGCGCGGCGCTGTTGCCCCACGAGGCCACCACTCCATTGCCGGACAAGCGCATTGTCATGCGTCCGCTGCGCCCGGCGTTATGGCGTCGGCTCGGCATCGCGCATCGGTGCGGGGTACGTTGAACGCTCCACCCAACACGTACTGGATGCGCTGTGGGATCTGAGATTGGTGTAGTAGTTGCCAGTCGCAGCTTCGGTTCGTTCTCGCTGGGACGGTAGCCTTATTGCACGCCACGGCGAATAAATGGCCGGTTTATAGAAATTTGATTGACCGAGATGGCTCTGGTTACAGAAGTTCGCAGCCGTGGCCTGCGTCGGCGCCGCGCGGAAGACCGCCTCCGCCATGAGCCGCCGGTCACGAGCGAGTCCGCTATGGCCGGTCTAGAGCTGCGAGCGGACATTTGCCACAACCGGAGGCTCCGATATGAAGCTGCGTGCGCCGCCAGCGCCAATCCGTACGGGACGTCGCGTCAATCCAGCGCGAGTTGGCGTGACTCTTTCGGTGCAATCTTTGCCTGAGCCACGACTTGGCGCCAACGGTTCAGATCCTTCTGCAGCCTCTGCGCAAGCGCGTCGGCACCTCCGGGCTCGGTGCGTGCACCATGGCTCTCGAAGCGTTCGACGACCTCTGGATCGACAAGTACCTCGTTAAGCGCTTGATTGAGGCGATCGATGGCTGCCGCGGGCGTACCGGCCGGCGCAAACAGCCCATACCATTGCCCGACATCCACCCCAGTGACACCCAGCTCTGCGAGCGTCGGCACGCCAGGAAGGGCCTCCAGGCGCTTCGGTCCTGCCACCGCCAACGCGCGCAGTTGTCCCGCACGGATGAAAGGGTATGCCGTGAATAGACTGGGAAACATGATTTGCGCTCGACCATTGACCGTGTCGGCGATTGCAGGTGCGGCCCCCTCATAAGTCGCGCTTGCCATCGACGTTCCGCTGCTGAGCTGGAACAGTTCGGCAGCGAAGTGCGGCGGCGTCCCATCGCCGGCAGATGCGTATCTGAAAAAGCGGGGTGCCCCCTTCAGCCCAGCGATGAGCGTGTGCAGGTCGGGGGCGTCCGGATGGGTGACCATCAAGGTCGACGAAGAACCGACGAGCCCGACCGGCTCAAAATCGCTAACCGGATCGTAACCCAGCCTTTGCAGTGCGGGGTTCATCGCGTGCGTGCCGACGTAACCGAACATCAAGGTGTGGCCATCCGGCGAGGAGCCCGCCACGTACTCGCTTGCGATGGCGCCGTTCGCGCCGGCCCTGTTGTCGACCAACACTTCCTGGCCAAGCAGCGGGCCCAACTTGGCGGCGATGATGCGAGCCATCGTGTCGTTGCCGCCACCGGCGCGCGTCGGCACGATGATTGTCAGGGCTCTGTGCGGGAAATCTGAGGGCTCGACTTCTCTTGCTTCTGGACGCGAGAACACATATTCGGGCACATGCAGCTCACCTTGCATGATCTTTCGTGCCGTGCGAACGAGAACGGCGCGCTCGACCGTGGCGGAATCTGCGCGGCCGCTCAACTCGACTTCGACATCGATCTGGCCGGCGGGATGCAACACGACCAGTTTGTGGCGGCCCGGTTCGCGCGCCGCCCCACTCGCGACCGTTCCCGGCAATGCAAACGCACTGGCGACGCCGATGGCGCCCGTCACGGCGTGTGATGCATGGCATTTGCGCGGCGTGAAATAGCGTGAGGTGATGCTGTCGTTCGACACGCCCATGCTGACCAGCACCGGCTTTGGAATGACGCTGTCGGACACGTCGCCGAGGCCCATCCTGCGCCCGGCCTCGAGGCGAAGGCTTTCCAGCCGATCGAGGAGCGCAGTGTTTGCATCAAGGGCCGCCGGTTTCTCGCGCCCTGTGACGCCGAGATCGCCGGCGCGCACAATCATCAGCGGCATGGCCGCATCGATGCAGGTCACCTCGATACCGTCAATCGTGTCGATGCGCTTGCCTGTCGGGAACACCTGCCCGGTGACCGCACCCCACGCATCGAGGAAGTTGAGCAGGATGGGCGCCGCCGTGCCGGCCACACCATCGATGCGCGCGTCGCCTTCATAGGTCACGCGGCCGCCGGGCGTTCGCACCGTTACGTCGATCCGCGACTTGGTGTTGACGTTGTAGACGCGAACGCTGGTCGTGCCGTCCATCGCGGGAATCAAGCCCTGCTCGATCGCGAAAGGCGCAACACCGGAGAGCATATTTCCGCAGTTCGGCCGCGTGTCGACCGAGCAGTGACCCACGCCGACCTGCGCGAACAGATAGTCGATGTCGCAGCCCGGCTGCGACGAGCGCGACACGATGGCGACCTTGCTGTTCAGCGTGCTGCCGCCACCCACACCGTCGAGCTGAAGCGGGTCGGAGGCACCGATGGCGCCGATCAGCGCCTGGTCGCGTGCCTCGTCGCCCTCCGGCAACCACTCGCGCAGAAAGAAAGGGCCTCGCGAAGTGCCGGCGCGCATCAGCACGCAAGGGATCGACCTGTTCATCTCAGTCCGCGGTGATCTTGGCGGCCTGGACCACCTTCTTCCACTTGACCTGCTCTTGCGCAACATAGTTGCGCATCTGGTCGGTCGTCATGGGCGAGACTTCGGCACCGTGGTCCTCGAGCCGCTTGATCACGCTCTTGTCGGCCAGCACCTCATTGAGCACCTTGTTGAGCTGTTCGACTACAGGCTTGGGCGTCTTCGCCGGCGCGAAGATCCCGTACCACTGCGAGACGTCGACGTCGGCAATGCCCTGCTCCTGGAGCGTGGGTACGTCCGGCATGAGGGTCGAGCGCTTGGCGCCTGCAACACCCACGGCCTTCAGTTTGCCGGCCTTGACGTACGGCATGGCCATGAAGAGGCTTGGGAACATCACCTGCGTCTGGCCTCCGATGGTGTCCGTGATGGCTGGCGCGGACCCCTTGTAGGGCACGTGCAGCATGCTTGTACCTGTCGAAAGCTTGAACATCTCGGCGGCAAAGTGCGGCGCCGTGCCGTTGCCGGCCGAGGCGTAGCTGGTCTTGTCCGGGGCGGCCTTGAGCATCGCTACGATCTCCTTCGCGTTGCCGGCCTTGACGGCTGGATTGAGCACCATCACCGTCGCCGACGATCCGACCATGCCGACGGGCTCGAAGTCCTTGACCGGGTCGTAGCGAAGCTTCTGCAGCGCCGGATTCATCGCGTGCGTTGCGATGTAGCCCAGCATGAGCGTGTAGCCGTCGGGCGCAGCGCGCATCACATACTCGCAGGCGATGGCGCCGTTGCCGCCCGCCTTGTTGTCAACGATGACCGGCTGCTTGAGGATGGCCGACATGGCTTGGCCGATGACGCGCGCCATGGCGTCGTTGGCACCCCCTGCCGCCGTTGGGACCACGAGGGTGATCGGCTTTTCAGGAAAGGCGGCGATTGCGCTGGCGCAGGCAAAGGACGCCGCCAGCGCAACGGCACCAACGAGGCGAAGCTTCTGTAACTTCAATTTGTCTACTCCGATGGATTGTCGAAAGGTGGATGCAAGTAGGCTCTTGCGTGGCCTTGATCGTATGTTCCGCTTTTGGATGTCTTCTGTGAATTGCATGTTTAAGATCGATTGATGCACACTGTGGATAACTGAGACTGCCCCCCGGAGCACTGTGCCATGACCATCAACTTCAATCTCAACGATCTGCAGGCATTCCGGGCGGTGGCTGAGCTCAACAGCTTCCGCAAGGCAGCCGAGGCGCTGCATGTATCGCAGCCGGCCTTCAGCCGACGCATCGAAAAGCTCGAGGAAGCGCTCGGCGTTCGGCTGCTCGACCGCACCACCCGGCACGTGAGCCTGACCTCGGTCGGACGCGACTTCGATCGCAAGGTGCAGCAACTCCTGGACGACCTCGACCACACGCTCCTGGGCATCCGCGGTGTGGCGGCCACGCGCATGGGCGAGGTGACGATTGCCTGTGTGCCTTCGACCGTCTACTACTTCCTGTCGCAGGTGATCTCGCGCTACCACGAGCGCTACCCGAAGATCCGGGTGAAGGTTTTCGACGCCAGTGCCAACGAGGTGCTATCGGCTGTGTCGCGGGGCGAGGCGGACTTTGGGTTGAACTTTGTCGGTGGCAAGGAGCCGGACATCGAATTCAAGCCCTTGCTGGAGGAGCGTTTCGTCGCGGCCTGCAGGCGCGACCACCCACTTGCCAGGAAGCGTCGAGTGAGCTGGACGGAACTGGCGCAGTACGACTACATCTCGGTCAGCAAGGCGTCGGGCAACCGGCTGCTGCTGGATCAAGCGCTTTCGAGCCTGCCCGGCCGTCCGCAGAGCATCTACGAGACCCAGCACGTCACGACGATGCTCGGCCTTGTGGAGGCAGGCCTCGGCGTGGCCGCGGTGCCTTCGATCGCCATGCCGGACGCGGACCATCCGCTGCTGGTGAGCGTGCCCCTTTACGACCCGGTGATCACCCGCAAGATCGGTCTCATCCGGCGCAAAGGTCGAACCTTGTCCCCGGCGGCGCAACAGCTCTACGCTTTCTTCTCCGAGATGAAGGCGAAGCGCGGCAAGCCAGAAGGCCGCCGCGCGGTGGGTTGAAGATCCTGAGGCGGGCCGTGCTCCAAGCCCGGTGCCCGGTTCAGTGCGCCGGGCCGGCGTGGCCGAGCGGCGCAGGCAAGTCTACCGAACCCTCTTCGAGTTCGTGCTCGGCGTTGGCGTAGTTCGCGGCCAATTCCAGGCGCAGCACGTCTCGGTCGCAAGCGTTTTCCCAGATCGAGACCACGATGCAGGCCACTGCGTTGCTGATGGTGCTGGTGAGCGCTCGCGCCTCGGACATGAAGCGATCGACTCCCACGATCAGCGCCACGCCAGCCACTGGCAGATCGGGCATGACCGTGAGCGTGGCGACCAGGGCGACGAAACCACTGCCAGTCACCCCCGCTGCGCCCTTGGAGGTCAGCAGCATGATGCCCAGCATCGAGGCGATCTGGAGCCACGACAGATGGATGTCGCAGGCCTGGGCGATGAACATCGACGCCAGCGTGAGGTAGATGGCCGTGCCGTCGAGATTGAACGAATAGCCGGTCGGGAGCACCAACCCGACCACTCCCTTCTTGCAGCCGAGCCGCTCGAGCTTGAGTAAGAGTCGGGGCAGCGCTGGTTCGCTGGAGGAGGTGCCGAGCACCACCAGCAACTCTTCCTTTATGTAGCGCATCAACTGCCATAGCTTGAACCCGTGCAGACGCGACAGCACGCCGAGTACGACGACGACAAAGAAGACGCAGGCTAAATAGAAGGTCCCGATCAGCAGTCCGAGTGATCCGATCGACTTGATGCCGTATCGCCCTACGGTGAACGCCATCGCGCCGAATGCGCCGATCGGTGCCAGCCGCATGATGATGCCGAAGGCTGCGAAGAGCATCTGCGAGAAGCCTTCGATGCCCTCGAGCACCGGCTTGGCGGCCGTCCCGATCTTCGTTAGACCGAATCCGCAGAGCACGGCGAGCAGCAGCACCGGCAACACCTCGCCTTCGGCGAAGGCGCCGACGAACGCATTCGGAATGATGTGCATGACGAAGTCGGTGAAGCCGTGGATGTGCACTTGATTCGCGAAGCGCGTCGCCACGGAGGCGTCGAGGTTCTTCGGATCGATATGCATGCCGGCGCCGGGTTGCATCAGGAACACGGTGACCAGGCCCGTGATGAGGGCCAGGATCGTCAGTGCGTAGAAGAGTCCCATTGCCTTGAGCAAGGTCTTGCCGATCTCCTTTGAGTCGCCGAGCGAAGTGATGCCACTCACGATGGTGCAGAACACCACCGGCGCGATCATCATCTTGACCAGCTTGACGAACCCATCGCCGAGCGGCTTCAGCGCGGCACCGAACTCGGGCCAATAGTGGCCCACGGCAATGCCGAGGATCAGGCCGATCAGGACCTGTACATAAAGCAGCTTTGGGAGTTTGCGGATATTCACGACGTTGTCTCCGGGTTGAGAGGCGCACAGATGCGTACCGGTCTGCGCCGGTTCGGGTCGGTATCGAAGGGCTGGAGCGGGCTCAGCGGTGCGCGCTGAGCACCCGATCGACCATGACGCCGGCTTGACCGAGGTTGTTCGCCGGGTCGCACATGGCATCGAGTTTGGCTCGCGTGACGTGCTTGTTGATCTCCGGGTGGGCGGCCAGGATCTCGATCAGCGGTCGGTTGTCGGCCAGTGCCTGGCGGCACAGGTCATAAACCAGGTCGTGTGCGTATTCACGGCCGATGTACGGGCCCAGGCCCATCATCACCGCCTCGGACATCACTAGCCCGTTGGTGATGTCGATGTTGGCGCGCATGCGTGTAGCGTCGACCTCCAGACCCTTGAGGATGAACTTGGTCTGCTTCAGCGCGCCGGACATCAGGCAGAAAATCTCGGGCAGCGATACCCACTCGATTTCCCACGGACCCGTGGAGCGCTCGTGGTCGGCCACCATCGCATCCATGAGCGCAGCGGCATGCTGGCGCGCGACCGAGATGTTGGCGTGGATGTAGAGGCAGGAGATCGGGTTGCGCTTTTGGGGCATGGTCGACGACGATCCGCGGCCCGGCGCGAAGGGCTCGAAGACCTCCGCCACTTCGGTCTGCATCATCAGCTTGACATCCATTGCAATCTTGCCGAGCGAGCCGCCGACCAGACCGAGGAAGGCGCCGACTTCCGCGATCGTGTCGCGCACCGTGTGCCACGAGATCAGCGGTTGGGCCAGTCCCAGCTCCTTCATCAGTCCGGCCTGGGTTTCCATGGCGCCCTTCTCCAGCGAGGACAAGGTGCCCGACGCACCGCCGAACTCGCCCATGAGGACGCGCGGCTTGAGTTGCTGCAGGCGTTCACGGTGACGATCGATGCCGGCCAGGATGCTCGCCATCTTGTAGCCGAAGGTGATTGGCGTGGCCTGCTGAAGATTGGATCGGCCGATGACGGGCGTGTCACGGTACTTGCTGGCCAGGGCGGCAAGCGCATCGCCGATCTCGTCCAGATCCTGCTCGACCAGCGCCAGGCCTTCGCGCATCTGCAGCACGGCGGCCGTGTCGGTGATGTCCTGCGTGGTGGCGCCCCAGTGGCAATACTCGCCGAGCTTGTCCCGGCAGTTTGCATTGATCTGGTTGACCACCGCGATGATGGGATAGCCGATCTGCTCGGTCTTGGCCTTCAACCTGGCCCAGTCGATCTGCGACAGGTCGCAGTTGCGGACGATCTCGTCCGCGGCTTCCTTCGGGATGATGCCGAGTTCACCCTGGACCTTCGCGAGCGCGCGCTCGATGTCCAGGTACTTGGCAGTGCGGTTCTCGTCGGACCAGACTTCGCGCATGCGCGCGTCGCTGAACATGTCGCCGAAGATGCGCGAGTCGATGATGGTGGAGGCCATGGTGCTTGTCTCTCTGCGGTGGAAGTTGGGAAATAGGGTCAGTTGCGGGCAAGGGCGAGCGTGCGTTGTGCCTGCAGCACGACGGGCCGGTCGATCATGCGACCGTCGAGCCGGGCTGCGCCGGGCGATGCAGCATCGGCAATAAGGACGCGCTGAGCCCAGTCCAGTGCCTGCGCGCCCGGATGCAGTGCGGCGTGGATCGGCTGTACTTGGCGTGGGTGGATGCACAGCTTGGCGCCGAAGCCAAACCGTCGCGCATCCGCAAGATCCGACAGGAGGCGTTCCTCGTCGTCCAGTTGCGGCGTAACGCCTGCGACCGGTGCCGACAGGCCCGCCAGGCGCGAGGCAATTGCGATGCGGCTGGCTGCATAGCCAAGGCCGGAAGCGTCAGTGGAGATGTCCATGTCGAGGTCAAGCGCGAAATCGAGCGTGCCGAACACCAGGCGCTGGGCGCCGGCGGCCGCGATGTGGTCCACCTCGGACACGCCGCGTGCGCTTTCGATGAGCGCGAGGATGCCGGCATCCGGCAAGGCAGCCTGCGTCTCGGCGACCTGTGCGGCCGACTCGGCCTTGGGCAAAAGCACGGCGGTCGTCGGCGCATCGTTCAAAGCCGCAAGGTCCGCTGCAAACCATGGGGTGCCGGCGTCATTGATACGCACGACGATGCGCGCCCGCTCCGCGGGTGTTGCACCCTGCAGCCATGTCGTGATGGCGCTGCGTGCATTGGCCTTGTCGTCGGGGGCCACGGCGTCCTCGAGGTCGAGCACGACCCTGTCGGCACCGCTGGCAAGCGCTTTGACAAAACGCTCCGGGCGCGTGCCGGGCACGAAGAGGTAAGTGCGGGCGGGAACCAGCATTTCGGCGGGCATGACAGCCACCTCAGACGGCGTTGGACGTGTGCAGGCCGTCGATCTCGGCCGCGCTGTAGCCGAGCTCCGTCAGGATTGCGTCCGTGTGCTCGCCCAGTGCAGGTACTGGATCCATCCGCGGGCCGGTATCCCAGGTCCCGGGAGGGAGCATGGCGGGCACCGGCCCTGTCGCCGTTCCCACTTCGGTCCAGCGCCCGCGCGCCTCGAGCTGCGGATGCGCCCAGACGTCCTTCATGGTGTTGACTTGGGCATTGGCGATCTGCGCGAGTTCGAGTCTCTCGACTACCTGCGCGCCGGTCAGGGACGCGAAGGCATCCACGATGATCTGACGCAACGCCACCCGCTCTGCGACTCGCCTGAAGTTGGCCGTGAAGCGCGGATCCGTGGCGAGTTCAGGTAGCTGTAGCACCTTGTCGCAGAAACTGACCCATTCGCGCTCGTTCTGCAGGCCCAGCATCACGGTGGTGCCGTCTCCGGCCGGGAACGGGCCGTACGGATAGATCGTGGCGTGGCTGGCGCCGGTGCGCGGCGGTGGCGCCGCCCCTTCGAATGCATAGTAGAGCGGATAGCTGGTCCACTCGGCCAGCGACTCCAGCATGGAGATGTCGATGCGTTGACCCTTGCCGGTCTGGCCGCGCTGCAACAGCGCCGCGAGGATGTTGCTGTAGGCGTACATGCCGGCGGCAATGTCCGCGATCGAGGGGCCTGCCTTGCAGGGCTCTTCAGGCGTGCCGGTGACGGAGACAAAGCCGGCCTCACTCTGGATCAACAGGTCGTAGGCCTTCTTGTCGCGGTACGGGCCGGGATTGTGCGGGTCGTCGCCATAGCCGGAAATATCGCAAACGATCAAGCCTTGCTTGGCGCCGGAGAGCTTGTCGTAGCCAAGCCCGAGGCGGGCTGCCGCGCCTGGCGCGAGGTTCTGCACGACGACATCGGCCTTCTCCATCACCAGCCGCTCAAGCACCCGGGCTGCCTCGGGGTGCTTCACGTCCAACGTGAGGCTTTCCTTGGAACGGTTGGTCCAGACGAAGTGAGACGCCAGGCCGCGAACGCGCTCGTCGTAGCCCCGCGCGAAGTCGCCGGATCCTGGCCGCTCGATCTTGATGACGCGGGCGCCGAGGTCAGCCAGTTGGCGAGTGGCGAAGGGCGCGGCAATCGCGTGCTCGAGCGTGACAACGGTGATGCCCTTGAGTGGCTGCATGTCTATCTCTCTGAATGTCGTTCGTGAATCAACGCAGCACGGCGGTGGCGTCCATCGTCAGCCAACCCGCGTGGTCCGAGGCCCAGAGACGGATCGATTTGCCGTCGGCCTGCGGTTGCCCACTGACGTGGAATGCGTTCAGGTCGAATGTGGGGCGCACGGCCTTGAATCGAAAGCTCGCCACATCTGCGTCCGGCAACTGGCGGCGCAACAGGTCTAGCAGCAGCGTGGCGATCAGCGGGCCATGGACGATCAGCCCTGGGTAGCCCTCGACCTGCGTCACGTACTGGCGGTCGTAGTGGATGCGGTGGCCATTGAAGGTGAGTGCGGAGTACCGGAACAGCAGAACGTCGTCGGGCACGATCTCGCGGCGCCAGGCCGCGTCGGTCGGCGCGACTTGTGGGGGCGGCGCGACGTCGTTCGGGCCCTGCGCTTCCCGGTAAACGATGTCGTGAAATTCGACGAGCGCCGGCTCGGTGGCCTCGTTGCAGCGCACCTCGTGGCGCACCTTCACAAACACGAGCTTGCCGGTACGGCCTTCCTTGGTCGAGACGTCGTCGATGGTCGAGGTCCGCGCAACACGGTCGCCCACGCGGATCGGCGAACGGAACTCGAACTGACTGCCGGCCCACATGCGCCGAGGCAGGGGAACCGGCGGAAGGAAGCCGCCGCGCCTGGCATGGCCGTCGGCGCCGATTTCGCTCTGCCGATGCATCGGCAGGAAGTAGAGCCAATGCCAAAGTGGCGGGAGGGTGGTGCCGGCAACTACCGGCGTCGCCGGATGGTCCAAGGTCGCGGTCAGCGCCACGACAGGCGTGGGGTAGATGGTGTCTTCGAACCTCTCGCTGCGCCCTATCCACGATTGCAGTTGATCTTGCTGTACGTCCACTTCGCCTCCTTCGTTGGCTGCACCAAGCGGCAGCAGTTGTTGGGAGCGAGTGTGCGACGCAGCCTAAGTTAAGGGAATTGCAATGTTTGGTCCTATTGATGCATCCAATGCAATAAACGGGGTGTTCCTGATTGAAGCAAAGAGGTTCGAGAGCCCCCTTGCTGAAAAGCGAACGACCGATTGCTGGTGCAGTGCGGTCGTGCGCTCCGCGTCGCGCTAGGACTGCGACGGGTCGGTAAGAGCCAGTGGGCAGCCGGGTGGTAGGGCACGATAACGAGTTCGCACTTCGCGGATGGTACGGAGAGCGAAGCATGTGCGCAAAGAAGCGCCTGCAGCGCAGTCCAGCTAATTCGCGCTTCTTTTCACGGCAGTCCAGCTAATTCCGGTTCTGAGACGGCCAAGCTGCGACGGAATTAGCGGTTAAGCCATTGATTTTTCTGGAATCGCAGTCCGGCGAATTCCAGTTCCTAACAGAAACTGTAGGAAACCGGAATTAGCTGGACTACGTGCGCTTCTGCTGGACTAGAAATCCGGAATTAGCTGGAATGTGCGCACCATATCTCGGCCGAGCGCTGAGGGCGGGACGGCCCCACGGCCGTCCCGCAATGATCCCATATCAATCGAGTCCAGGAATCACGGGAGCTTCGAAGTGTTGTTGCGACGGAATCATCCGCAACTTGGCCCCATCCCACCTGCGTGGGTTTATTCCACTGGCAGAAAGAAACGGAATGATTGTGTCCATCGGAGCGTGGGCACTGCGCGAAGCTTGCCGGGAAGCTACTGGCTGGTCGAGCGACGTCAAAGTATCGGTGAATATTTCACCGTTGCAAATTACTTCTGATCTGCCGGAGCATGTATCAGAGATCCTTGCGAACAGCGGCTTGCCGCCCGAGCGGTTGATACTCGAAGTGACTGAGACGACTTTGCTTGAGCCTTCTGAAGGCAATGTTGAGATACTCAAAACGTTACGTGAGCTTGGTGTCCAGATCGCGCTGGACGATTTCGGGATAGGCTTTGCTTCGCTGAATTATTTATTACGATTTTCATTTGACAAGATTAAAATCGATCGCGCTTTCGTAAGCGGCGTTCTCGATCGGCATGAGAGTCAGACTATCGTGCATGCCGTCTTTGATATCGGGCGATCACTAGGGATTCCAGTAGTGGCAGAAGGAGTTGAGACTGCAGAGCAATTGGCATGGTTGATTGATAATGGATGTAACCAGGTACAGGGATATTTTTTGGGGAGACCGATGCCGCGTGAGGCCGTCTTTAGTCTCGTGGGCGACCACGCCGTAGCGGTATGATTACCTCGATGCCCGGCAAGCCAGTTAGTTCGTGGCCAATCCCCCTGGCATTTGACAGGTAGACTCAAAAGCATGCCCCTATTTGGTTGGGAAGAAATTTGATGTGTTGCATGGGATATTCTTGGCGGGCGGCTAAAGCGTCCGCCCACTGTCACTTTCCCGCAGGACCCCTGCGGCTTTTTTTCGATTATCGGACGCCGCCCGATAGCGGATGCGCTTCCGAATAAAGCCATGGCCGCAGGGCGAGACTGCCACCGAGGCAGATGGGCTACTTCTCGTCCCTCGAGTGCTGCAAGCGAACGCTCTCCCTACGCAATTGACCGGCGTGTAGAGATTGTGGATGTGCAGGAAAGCGGGCCGACACTGGAGGAAAACACGCCTTCAGGAGAAGGCTATCACCGGTATGGCCGATGTCCACATCGCTCTGCTCGCTTTTCCTTCCAAGCCCGTGACCATCTTGGTAAATCCGACCAAGATTGACCTGTGACTCATTGCATGTCCCACGTTCCAGGAATGCGTTGAATGCGTAGCGGAATTCGAGGGCATCGGGCTGGCTTGCTCTCAGGGTTAGCGGTAGTCGCCAGATCTACCCGACTGCTCGCCAATGGTGCGAGTACCCGCCCCCCTGAGGGCCGTGGCATGTGAGCACTCGTCCAGGGGCAAAGGCACGGTGTCAAGCTGTGTCGGGGCGGGCATCGAAACCCGAAGAAATCGCTTGGGAATTGCCCAAGACAACGAATCTACCTTTGCCGGCACGTTTAGCCGCATAAAGTGCCGTGTCGGCTTTCATGAAAAGCTCGTTCCGAGTGCGATCCTCGCCGGGGTTGTGGAGCACGCCGCCAACACTCGTGCTGCAAGTAATCAGGTGGCCATCAAGGATACAGGGCTCGGCGGTCGCCAAAACTATCGCTTTGGCGACACGTTCCGCTGCTTGCGACGTCGAAATGTCCTCCAGTATCACTGCAAACTCGTCGCCGCCCATGCGCGCAACGGAGTCGGATTCGAGAGCGCATGACCTCAGCCGGGTCCCTATGATATTCAGGAGCTTATCACCGACTACATGGCCATAGGTGTCATTCACAGCCTTGAAGTTGTCGAGGTCGACGAGAAGCAGTGCCATCAGCCCGCCGCTTCCGTCGGACCGTTCCGTGGCCGATGCAAAGCGCCGGTCAAAGCCCTTCCGATTGAGCAGGCCGGTCAGGTCATCTAACAGTGTCGTTTGCTCGAGGTGCCGCATCTTCTGGCGCTCTAATGTTATATCTCTGGCGAAGACATGCACTCCGGCCACCGTCTCGGCCGTCCCACTCCAAGCGGGTTGATAGGTAACCTCAAAACAGACGGGCCGGTTTTCGTAGTGGTACTCAGCCTCGTACGTGACCAGCTTGCCTGACAGAGCGAGTCTGAGGTGAGGCCTTATCGCTTTTGCATAAACGTCATCACCCCAGAGGTGCTTGGGCGTCAGGCCGATAATGTCATCTGCAGACATTCCGAATCGCTGTTCGTACGCTTGGTTGACAAAGGCATAGCGTTCCTCCGTATCGAGATAGGCAACGAGGTCCGGTATGTGATTGGCAATGGCATGGATGCGTGCTTCCCGTTCCTCCGCTAGCGCCCTTGCTTTCAGCAGAGCACTCGTGCACCATCTGGATAACATCTTCGCAAGCACCGTGCATGGCAAGTTCAACCTTCTGCCTCACTGACTAATCGCACACTGTCTAGTTCGCTGCCTTAGCGGCGAGCGGTATTGTTCGAAACATTGAGGCAGGAGGCCGAGCGAACATCCGGATGCGCTGGTCGTTAAAATCCCGGGTGGTCGCCTCAACAGTAGTTGCAGTTCTTCTTCTGGCGGTACTGCTGATACTGGAGGATGCACGAAATATACAGAAAGACGCGGGCTTTGTGAGCAAGGCATTTCCCAATTGCGCTGATGGCCCGAGGCTTCGCATTGCTTGCCTGCGGCACTCACCTATGCACCAACGCGGTGCTGATGGGATGCCGGTCAAGCAACATAGTCGTTAACCCTGATTTAAATGTTACTTAATTCGCTGCCACGCAGTACCCCGTTAGACCCTGTGCCCGCGTTGCAGCGGCGCACGTCAAGATAGAGGTCGCCTCATTCATGCAGCCAAACGTTGTTTTTCGGTGCCTAGCTTGATACCGGTGGGCAGGGCAATCTCGCGCTCCGGATTGAGCGTGACCGTGTCGATTGGCGACCAGTCTCGAGTGTTGCATGACCAGCTACGCGGGGTGCGCTCAGGGGCCAGCCGAGTGCGGCCGCAACGATGGGACTGCCAATGGCATAGACCACAGGTCGTCGGATCGGCTCCTTGCTTGCCGGCCGCGTGTGATGGTCACAAGCGGCCAGCACGCGCAGGACGAGGTAAAGCAGGAAGAGATATTTCACGAGTTTCATGGGCCGCCCTGTACGGGGACAGGGCAGCGCCGATGGGGCGTGCCCCATCGGGTTAAAGACAAAAGCTAGGCGGCGAGAGCCACCAAGTCGATCACTGCGTCGGCCTCATCAACCGACTCAGGCGTGTGGGAAATGAAGAATTCCCGCTCATAGCCGCCCTGACGGAGCACCTCGCGCTTCATTTGCATGAAGGCGCGTTTGCGCTCCGGGTCGAGCGGGCCGTCGGCCTCATCTGTGAATAGCGTCTGGAAGGGCTGACCCGAGTCCTGCGCCCGGTAGAGCGCAATACCACGGGTCAAACACTCATTGATCCAGATCTTCTGCCCGCCTGACAGCAAAGCGAAGTTCTTCACGCTGTCCCGGTCGGCGTCATTCACCTCGATCTCGAAGCCCTCACGCTTCTCGCCATTGGCCAGCGTCGTCTGCGTCTGAATCGCGATAGTGAATCGCGCTCCATAGCAGGCGAGCAACAGGTCGTTGACGATCCGCGTGAGCGCCGGACCGGCGTCGTCGATGGACAGCGCGATCACGCCGTCGTTGCCGAGCGCCTTCGCCAGCAGCTTCCACTGCGCGATTTCGTCGGAGAGCCGATCCGCCTTGCCCTGTACCGCGGGCTGGCCGGACAGCACCAACTCCAAACGCTCGCGCTCGGTCGCAAGGCCGGTTTGCTGGCGAATCAATGCCTCAATCCGGGCAACCAGCGCAACCACTGCCTCGCGGCTCTGTCGCAAGCGGGTGTCCAAGGCGGCGATGAGGCCGGTCACGTCCTCAGTTGCCAGCCCGGACAACTCGCGCTGCACCACCGACAACTGCGTCTCGGCTTCGGCAACGTCCCGGTCGTACCGGGCCGTGCTGCTGGCTTCCTCGTCAGTCAGAGCGGATACGTCGCGTTGTGCCTGCGCCAACCCTTCCTGCGCCACATCCAACATCGGTCTCTTGGCCGCGAGGGCGGTCAGCCGTTGCAACTCCTGCTGATCGCGTGCCAGTGCCGTCTGCAAGGCCGCCAGGGCGGCGCGTTGGGCGGGTAACTCACCCAGGGCTTCCGCCATCGGCTTCATCGCCTGCTGCTTCGCCTGGTAGCTGGCCCGCAGATCCTTCACGAGGATGACCTGCTCGGCCAGCTTGCCTTTGGCTTCACGCGCCTGCGCGAGCAACGGGCAGGTGCTGTGCATGGGATCAGCCCGGCATGGCACCGTCTCAATGACATCGGCCTGGCCTTTCAACGAGGTGGCGAACTGGGCGGCGGACCTTCCGCGCGCTTCCAGTCCCAGCAGCTCGGTCGTCAGCGCGGCGTGCTGCGCCTGCTGTGCCTCCAAGCGGCTGACCGCCTGCTGTAGCGTGGCAAACTCGCCCTGCTTCTGGCCGATGATCATTTGCAAGGCGTCGCGCTGCTCGGCGGCCGCGAGGATGGCTGGACCTTCGGCCAGCATCAGCTTGCGGCCGGCGATCAGCTGCTCCAACTCCCGGCGCCGCGTGGCGGCGCGGGTGGCCGCAACACGCTGGTCAGCATCCAACTGCCGCCGGCGCGCTCCCAGTTCGGTTTCCCGTTGCCTGAGTTCGCGCAGACGCGCTTCGGTAGCCGCGCTTGCGCTTTGCTTGGCCGCCAGTGTCGCTCGCTCCTGCAGGAGCTTCGCGCCATCGGCAGCCTTCGCATCGCGGTCACGCCGCGCCCCGATCAAGGCCTCGTCGGTTAGACCAATGTCCCGAGCCAACTGGCCCGCCCGCTCACGTTGAGCGGACAAGCCGACCTGGTCGCGCTGCAGGGTGTCCAGATGCCGGCCCAGCCCCTTTGCAACCTCGCCGGCCTTGGCCGACAGATCGCGCAGGTGATCGATGCCCAGCAATTCGGCAAGCAGCTTCTTAATCTCGCCGGCCTGGTAGCTGGCGATCGGGCGCCGGTTCTGCGCCGAAAACACGCTGGTGAAGAACGCTTCGGGCGAGCCTAACACCGCCTCGATGCAGCGGTTGTAGGTATCCGCCTTACCGTCCGACAGCGTGCCGTCGGGCAGTTGCAGTGGTATCCAGTCGCCGTTGGCGCCCTTCTGGAACAGGTAGTACTCGGCCTTGCGGCTCTTGCCGGGATTACGGAACGCGAACGCCGAACGGTACTGCGTGCCGGCGTGCTCCCATTCCAGATCCTTCTCGCCACGGGTGCCACAGAGGTGATCCCAATATGAGAACGCATCCGCGGACATTTTCGAGGCGTGGCTCGGCATGAGCGGATACGGGTGCAGGTTGTCCATCAGCGTGGTCTTGCCGGCGCCATTAGGGCCGACCAGCGCGATCAGCCCAGTGGGCAGGTTCGCGAGGTCGAGCGTCACGCTGTCGCGCTTCATGCCGTCCCGGACTCCGTGGAACCCGGTCAAGGTGAGTTTCAGCGGGCGCATTCGGACACCTCCGCAGCGGTCATGGAAGTCAGGTAATCGGCAGGTAGCTCCATCACATCGCCGTCGTAGAACGGCATGTCTCGGGCCACCGCGGCGGCATCCCGCTCGGGCAGGCCCGACAACGCACGCTCCAGGGAGCGCACGGCGGCGGCGAACTGCTGACGGGCCAGCGCGATCACCTCCGGCCAAGCGGTGCAGCCACAGAGCGCCCTGAGTTCCAGCGCGCTCCACTGGCTGGCATAGCCATGCGAGAACGACCAGAGCAGGTTCTGCATCTCCAGCGACGGTGTCACCTCGTACCAGTGCTGGCCGTCCGCGGCGTGTACCGCGAGGACCAACAGATGGTCGCGCTTGGCGATCACCGTGCCGCGCCCTGCGCCGAACGGCTGGAACAGGGTGCTGCGGGTGAAGCCGTGCGCGTCGGCAAGGCGAGAGGCCAGTGTAGATGCGGCTAGTGCGGTTTCAAACGTGTGGGCCCAGTCCGGGCCAGCAGGGTAAAGCATCATGATGCACTCCAAGGGAGACGGAGTGCATTCCCGGACGGGAAGCACCCGTCAGGGTTCAATGAGATGGAACAACGGTCGATGCGTCCGAAGGACGCGGGGTAAAACGATGTTTCGACAGCCCCGGAGGGCTCTCGGAACATGGCTTTGGCCACGTTCAAGGGTTAGGCGGCGGCTTCCGCAAACAGGTCGTCGCTGAACCAGTCCATCGCCGCAGGCGGCGCGCTGGGTTGCCTCGCAATGGGGACAGGAACCTCGATCGGTTCCGGCATGACTGCCGTAACGGGCTCCGATGGCGTCGGCATCTGCATCGACGGCGCGGCGGGAGCCGCGACCACCGATGGCTTGCCTGCGCTTTCCAGTTGCTGCAGCACCAGGTCCGCGATGGCCTGCGAGTCCGCGTGCTCTAGCATCGACAGACGATCCAGCAACGGGTTGGTATCGACATGGGTCAATTCCCCCCATCGCGTGACCTTCTCCGACAGGCTGGCGGCGCGGCTGATGCCTTCGGCTCGGCTACGCACGGCAGGCAATACCCGACCTTCCAGCTTCACCTCGGTCGCCTTGAGGAACAAGGCGCCGATGGCGTCCCGATCGACCACCTGGCGGTGCTCTTCGTCGACGACCCAGCGGATGCGCACGAACTTGTCTGACGCCTCGGCGGCGACGCGAGCCAACTCCACCATGTCTGGCGGGCCGTCGAAGTCAATGCAGAGTGTCTCGCGAGCGGGCGTCACAATGCGCGTGGTTTCGGCCTGCCCCGGCGCGACGCGCCATTGCAGGTAGGTCTTGTCACCGATTTCCCCATAGTGGAAGCGCCCGATCGAACCCGGATACGCCACCAGGCGGCCCTCGCGATCCCATTGCTGGGCGCGGTGGATGTGACCGAGCATAAAGCCGTCGCATTCCGCATCAAACAGCGCCCCGATGGTGAATTCGTGATCGAATCCGGCCATCGGTACACCGTGCTCGGTCTGGCAGCCGTTGACGGTGCCGTGCGAGATGCCCATCGTGCGGATGCCGCGAGCACGCAGCGTGCGGTTCACGCAGCCAGCGGCGTGCAGGTAGGCGGCCAGATGGTCGCCGACTGCGGTCGCAGCCTCCTTTGCGCCGACTGCGGCAGCGAGCATGGCCTTGTTGACCGTGGGCACACAGGTGAAGACCACCTCCGGGGTACCGTCAGCAAGCAACGCCTCAATCTCGATGGGAGTGAAGAGCGCACCGTCCGAAGCGGTGAACCCGCCGTCCCGCAGGGCGACCTGGTGGATACGGTCAGCGATGTAGACGGGGTGACGACTGCCAACGAGGCGGAACAGATCCAGCGTGCCGGGCGGCTCGTGGGAAAAGGTGCCCTGAAGCATCACAATCGCCATATGCTCGGAAAGCTGGCGGATGCGCTCTGCCAGCACGCGCAGCGCCGGCGTGTGGGCGTCCAGGCGATGATCGGTCGAATCGCCGGAGACGACGGCGACCTGACTTCCGGCCGCGATCGCGTGTTCGACGGCAAAGCCGAAGCAGCGATCCGCCTCGGCCAGATTGCCGGTCGAGTAATGTAAATCAGAAAAGTGAGCCAGCAGCAGGCTCTCACTCGCGTCGACCATGATGTGATTCTCCAAAGGAATGGTGCGCCGATTTGGCGCGCGGGGAAAAGAATGTGGCCCGGCTGGGCCACAGGTGAAAGAAAATGGGGCAGAAGTGGAAAATGAGGTGAACGACGCGTTGCACGCCGTTCACCTATTCCATCGTCAGACAGGCTGTGTGGCTTCCCGGACGCGGGAGCGCACCTGCTCACGGAAGGCCAGTGGGTTGGCCAGCGCGGTTTGCATCTCGCCAATCATGCTGTCAACGTCCTTAGGCCGCTTCGTCCAGCCCTGACCGTACTCGATCCGGGCAAAGGTCAGCAGATCCATGCGCTCCTGCCCTGCCGACATACCAAGGCGGGCGGCGAGGTCGGCGAGGATGCTCTCTCGGTCCTCGGGATCGGCCGCGGTCGGCTCCGGTGTCGACGCGGGCGTGGGAGTCCGTTCAGGCTCCAGTGGCATTGCGCCTGAGATGTCGACGAGCGGCGCCATGGAAGGCGCATCAGCTGCGGGCATTGCGCCTTCCAGCAACGCGACCGACTTGCTTGCCGCGTCCAGTGCCGGTGCCATCTGATCCGCGCTATCCAGCAGCGCGCCCAGATCGATTTCAGCATCCAGCATGGTGAGCATCTGCTCTTGCCGAATCGGCAGGCCATCCTCACCAATGCGGGTAATGTCGACCGCCTTCTTCGAAAGCCAGAAGTGCATGCCTGCGAGCCGGCCGCCACGCGCCATCGCCACCGTGTGCATCGCGGCGTACGCCTTCTGCAACACATAGATGGAAGTGGTCGGCAACTCGATCAGGCCGAGGCCCTTTATCTCCGGGACGCAAAAATACAGACTGGCGGAGAGGTTGCAATGTCGGCCCTGGTACTGCGGGCACTGGTGCGGATCGCACACGCCATCGGGAATGGCGTCGTCCTGGCGCAAGATGACCGTGCGTCCGCCAAACAGGCGTCTGGCACGCTGGGCGCGTTCATCCACTTCCGGCGCGGCGTACATCTTGCAATGCCGCTTGCCGTCGGCGCCGTACTCGGAGAAGTACTGCAGGCCTCGTGCGCCCCAGACCTTCAGCTGGTTGGGCATGTTGGCCAGCCAGTCGTCGAAGGCGAAGATGACCGGGAAACGCCACAGCTTCAGGCCATCGCCACGATCCTCACCGTACTTCTGGAGGATCTCGTCGGCGGTGGCCGGATTGGTGAAGTCCGAACCGCGGCAGGTGAACCAGGCGGTGTTCTTGGGCACCAGTGCGTTCCGGATCTTCGTCTTGCGCTCGATCTCTTCGCCGATCGCTTCGAACGAGTCGCCCTGAGCGAGCATGGTGTCGTGGATCTTGACCGCTTGCTCGTTTTCCTTGGCCCTCTTGGTGAGGACCTTGATGCCCGGGCGGATCTTGCCAATGATGGGTGGCCGCTGGGGCCGTTCTTCTATGAGACTGCGGGGATGGCTGAAGTCGGTGTAGCCAATGGCACGTTGCATGATGCGTTGCTCCTGCGTTCAAGAAATTGAACGACGGCGACGCGGATGGACGCAGCATGCTCCCGAAGGCGCAGGGCTATGTCGGCCCCGCGCTGGGTCGTTACTTGGGAAAGGAACGCCGCTCGGGCGGGTTCCGCTAGACCGGCCACGTGGGCCGCTTCACACAAATTGCGCCACGCGTTCGGTTGTCCGACGTAGTCGGGCCGTCGACGGGCTAGCGTGCTCGCAATGGCGGCACGAATCTCGGAGTTCAGATCGACAGCAGAGTGCATGGTTAGCTCCTGTTCGAGGTTCCTACAAACAAAAAAAGCCCGCTCCGACATGGCGGAAGCGAGCTTGTTCGCAGGAAAACCCGTCGCCACGCCCCTTCCGGGGGCGTGGCGAACAGGGAGCGATGCGCGAATGCGCAGGCTCTATGTGAGGACGTAAAGTCGTCCTCGTGCAGCAAGGTCACGCTGCACTTCAACCCATTTAGAACACAAGGTTCTCCGCAGGGGTCACGGATCAGCCTACGACGGCCGTTCTGCCCAGGAGGGGCCAAGAGAGAGAGACGCCACATGGTCCCGAGCTCGAACGGTGTCCACAGCGCATGCCGAAGCAGCACTGATACTGGACGCGTATTACGGATGATGGATGGGGAGCAAACGGCGAAGTTGCTCATCACAATGGAATGTCCACACCGGTAGCCAACCGGTCGGCGCATGCGCTAAGGCACGACTTGAGAAATGCAATGGACTCGCTGTGGAGTCAGGTCGATGCGTCGGAGACGCGAGAAGTGAGAGCATTATGCACCGAATGTGCCCTCGTACAAAGCGCGTAACCTCGCGAAAATCGCATACCTTACGCAGCGCACCTGCACCCTGTCCTGACCGAAAATCTCCCCCGAGAGAGACTCACGAGTATGGACATGGCCGAGCAGCCAGGGGAATTCCCTGCCAACCCACCTGAACCCCCATCCAGCGCGCCGCACGCCGCTGCCACGGATGGCCCCGCACCGGACACCGGCCTCAAGCCCATCACGCGGCTAATCAGCGAGGACCGCATCTCGCGCATCGTGCCCGAGACCACGACGAAGGTTGAGGTGTCTTTCTCCTCTGTCTTTACGCGCCGTTTCCTGCACGATGACTATAATTTTTGCGCGTCCAAATGCTCGGTCGCGCGAGGCGGCAAGGTCAAGGCGCTCGATGAGGCCTTCCGAGAGGCTGAGGTCTGGTTCAGTCGCGTGAACGATTGGCTCGCGTCGAAGAATCAACTTGAGTTTTCGATCGGCTACGAATCCGTCGTCTTGGAAGTTCCCAATGCCCTCGCGGGGCGACTGCTACGCCTGCTGGGCCAGTACGACAAGCTCGCCTCGGCCACGCTGTTCGCGCACATCGGGCGCTCCATTTCTGGCACAGAACGCGATACACAGCTCGATATCGCAGGCCGGCGCATCAATACGATTCACACCCTCTGCATTCCGGACAACGACCGATTTGCCGACGACGGCAGCCGCCTTCCCGCCTGAGCCCCCTTCCCATTCCCTCCCTTCCGACCCCCAAGGAGCACCGTGGACATTCGAGACATCCAGCGCCTGCACGAGCAGTTCGCGCACGCCGCGCTCACCATTGAGGCGCAAACCACGTCCCATCATCCCGCCGGCCGGCTGTTGCCCCCGCCCGCCTTTGCCGCCGCGAGTGCGACTCGGCGGTGGGCCGGCCGCGCCGGCAACACCCGCCAAATTGCCAGCATCGTGGTCGGCATCGTGGCGGCCGGTGCCCTCGGTATGTCCATCGCCAACTGGCAGCATGGGCGGACAACCGATGCAGCAAGGCCTGAGACCGCGGCACCCGTCAAGGCAGAGGGCACGCTGGGCGCGCCGGAACTTGGTCAAGCGCCGGTAGTAGCCATCGCTGCCGCGTCCAGTCCCGCAACGACTGATACCGCACCGATGAACCGGGCCGCCTACGGCGCCGCCCAACCTGTCGAAGTCCCGGCCAAGGGCGCGGAACTGGTGCAGCAAGTCGCACAGCCGCCCGCGCCAGTTCCTGCGCCGGCGTCCCGACCGCAGCCAAGCCAGGCTCCGGTGGCTCGGGCGACCCCACCGGTCGTGCGCAGGGTCGAGCCGGCCCCAGCACTGGCGAATGCTGCGCCCCAGTCCCCCCCTACGCATCGCGCAAACGCCGCATCCGAGATAAAGCTGTTCTGAGCCGACTATGAAAGACACTCCCACCTTTAGCGTGCTCAATCGCGGAATGAGCATCCACGGAGACGTGGCCGCGGACCACGGCATCACCTGCCTCGGCCTGATCGACGGCAACCTCTCCTCGTCCGCCGGACTGCTCCATGTCGGCAGCGGCGGTGTCGTGCGCGGCAAGGTTGAAGGCGATCATGTGATCGTGGACGGCATCGTGGAGGGCGACGTTGCCGCTCGCAGCACGCTGCTGATCAATGGCCGCGTCAAGGGCGAGATCTTCTACGCCGGCACAATCCGGCTTGGCCTGAATGCGAACCTGGAGAGCCGCATCTCACGTGTTGCCGCCATCGGCGCCGGGTGCGACGCGCACGTCTTTACGCGGGAGGCAGTCCCCGCGAGTCCGGCCGATCCCGCCGAGCCTGTCGAAGCGAACACGGCGGGGACCCCGAGCACATGAGTCCACCCTATAGGTGGAAACGCGCATGATTCACTATCTCTTATGAGCCTTAGTTTAGAGAGCCCGGTCAAGCCGGGCCTAATTGTCTTCGGTGACCAAGGCACCGGTGCAAGCCCCGGAGTTCAGTCCGGGGTAAGCCGGGAATTTGGGGGTTAGTGAGGGGTCTGCTGCTGCTCAATGTACTGGCGCAGGATATTCAGTGGAGCCCCGCCGCACGACGCCGCGAAGTAGGACGGGGACCAAAGCACGCCCCGCCGCTTGAGCCACGGATGGA